>JACMMD010000588.1 GCA_014379235.1 Anaerolineae bacterium | reverse complement strand
TTGCTGGCAACTTGCCCCTTCGGCGTCCCGCCAACTGCGAGAACTCTCCACACAGGCCCGTACTAACAGGTATTGTAGCGGAAGCGGCATAGGCTGGCAACCGCTTACACCTTCGTAATCGCTAACCAGTCGAACAACGTCTGCCGTACTGCGCTCGTCAGCGTCAGGTTGAGGCTCAAGTGGCCGGTGGCGTCGGCGATGATCGTCGGGCGCAGCAGCAGTTCGCCGCTGGACAGCAGCCCCACGCCGAGATACGCCTGCCCTGAACCAACTTGCCGCGTAATCTGCAAGCCATCCACCGGATGCAGCCGTGCGAATGCCCGCGTGAGTTCTGCGAGGTGCAACCGCAGCGCGATTTCCAATGGGCCGGCGCTGGCTGAAATAGCGATATAACTGCCTTCTTGCCGCATCCACATCGACGAAGCGGTTTCGCTCGTGTTTAGCTCGATGAGGCCAGTTTCGGCGCTGATAGTCGCTTGATCCAGCGTTTGAAAATTTCGCATCGTGCAAACTCCCGACGCAAACACAGGCGCTGAGAGAGAGTATAGCACACAACACACTCAGCTATAACGCCAGTTTAACCTTGTCACGCACGGTTCAAGCTGTTAGCCTTTAGCCATTGGCTCTTAGCCTCTGACCCTAAGCTGACGGCTGATAGCTGACAAGCTGATCGCTAAATTGTTTTAGAGAAAGCCTCTAGCTCTTGAATAAGTTTCTGACCTCGAACCACCCCGCCGCACGTATCGGGCTGTTCGTCGCTGTTTTCGTGGTGATCTTCGCGGCCACGTACGCCATTTATTCGTTCGCCTTGAACCGCGCCACGAACGATCTCACTCAACAACCGGCCAACGGTGCGGCGGCTATTGTTGATCGTGAGGAAAGTTTCACCCCCGGCACACCTGTCGATCCGCCGCTGACCCTCAGCGATTTCACGCTGACCGGTAACGATAGCCAACCGATCAGCCTCAGCGACTTGCGCGGCAAATACGTGCTGATGACCTTTGGCTACACCCATTGCCCTGATTACTGCCCGACCACGATGGCCGAGTTCGCTCAGGTCAAGCGCCTACTTGGCGATCAAGGCGCGAATGTCGATTTCGCGCTTATCACTGTCGATGGCGAACGCGATACGCCCATCAGAATGGGCGAATATCTCGCGGCGTTTGATGCAAATTTCATCGGCATGACAGGCGAAGAAGAAACCGTGCGCGAGATCGGGCAGGAATACGGGCTTGGCTTCGAGGCGCAGCGCACATCAAACGGACAGGTCGAGTATGCCGTCGATCATACCGTTCAGCGCTATCTGATCGACCCCAATGGCAACCTCATTATGACCTATTCGTTTAGCGCGCAGCCGGAAACTATCGCTGCCGATTTGCAGGCGATGTTAGCGGCAAACACCTAGATTTCCTCGTAGGGGCGCTTCGCGAAGCGCCCCTACACCACTCCCGAATATTTACGGCTCTCTACCGTTCAGAACGTTCAGAAAAACCCGCTCGAACGCGGCGGCGTCTGCTGCCACCGCAACGCGAATCGGGCGGCCATTCGCATTGCTTAAGGTGCGTCCGGCTTCAATGCCATCTTCGTCAATCACGCGAATCGGGCGGCGTTCCAGCGTCACCAGCGAATGATCGGTGACGACTGCTGCCACCAGCCCGTCCCAAAAGAACAGCCAGCCATTGTTAATCAGTTCGAGATTTTGGGTCATGATGTCATAGACGAAATTGGCTTCGGGCGTCGTGCGATCTTCGCCTAAGCGCCGATAAAAATCCGGTGTCATCGGCACTTGATCGGTAGCATCTAGCCCGACCATCACAATCGGCACGTCAGCCTCAAACACCAGCCGTGTCGCGTAGGGGTCAACGTAGAGATTCCACTCAGCCGTCACATTTTCCGGTGTCGGGCTGGCCTGCAAATTTCCCGGCACATCCACCGCCCCACCCATGACGTAAATGGTGTCGATGCCATCAATAATGTCCGGCTGTGCTTGGAACAATTCCGCGATATTGGTCAGCGGCCCTAACGTCAACAGCATGATGTTAGTCGGTGAGTTTTGAATCCGGTCAATCAAGAGTTCAACGGCGCCCATCGGGCTAGGCTCACTCGGACTCGTCGGCAAGGTCAAACCATAGAGCGTATCAACGCCCGTTCGCCAGCTATCAGGGAACTCTCGATTGCCTTGCAGCGGCGTTTCGCGGCCACACGCTACGGGAATATCGGGATGGCCCGCAAGCGCCAACATATCCAGCGCGTTTTGAACGCCGGGCCCGCAGTGGGCCTCGCCCGTGCCCGTGACCGTTATCGCAAGCACTTCAACGTGCGGGTGCTGCAACAGATACATGATGGCCATCCAATCATCGGCGGCCATATCCGTATCAACAATGATAGGTTTGCGCTCTTGCATGGTATCCTGTGCCTTGATTACGCCCGTTAAAGTGCAAAGTAAAAACAGAGTAAAGGAAATACGCTTCAACAGCATCCTACCCTCTTCAACGTCCTAATTTTATCGTCGCGGAACACGCGGCAGCGCGTTACAAACCACGTCGTAATTGTTCGTGCCGAGCTTGGTGGCGATGTCTTCAGCGGTCAGGCGATCATTGCCCTGCTGGCCGATCAACACCACCTCGTCGCCAATACTCACATCGGGGATATTCGACACGTTGATCGTGGTCTTTTCCATGCTCACCCGTCCCACAATTGGAGCGCGCCGCCCATGCACCAACACCTCGCCCCAGTTGTTGGGCTTGCGGCGGAAACCATCGGAATAGCCCACCGGAATCACGGCGATGCGTTCCTCGCCGCGGGTGGTATAGGTGTTGCCATAGCCAACCGTATGACTCGGTGGCAGCGTTTTCACACTGGCGACCACTGTTTTCCATGTCATCACCGGGCGAAAGGTTTTGGGAATTAGTACCGCATCCGACGGTGACAGGCCGTACATGGCTACGCCTGCGCGAACCATGTTGAAGGCGTGCTGCTGGTGCGCCAACATCGCCGCCGAGTTCGAGCAGTGGATGTATTTGAACTGGAATCCGGCGGCCTTCACGGGATTGATGACACCCTTGAAAACCTGCACCTGCTGTTCGGTGAAATCAGAAATCTCATCGGACATGGCGAAGTGCGTGTAAATGCCCTCGACCTCGATATGTGGCAGCTTGGGCAAATGACGGAAAAAGGCCATCGCATCATCGGGCAGAATACCCAGCCGCCCCATGCCCGTATCGATCTTGACATGAACGCCTACCTTGCCGCCGATCTCTCGCGCTGCGCGGTCATAATCACGCGCCAATTTGAGATCGTAAAGTGTGACCGTGATGTTCTGGCGAATGGCCTGCCAGATAGCATAATCGGGCGTATAGCCAAGCACCAGAATCGGCGCGTCGATACCGGCCTCGCGCAGTTCCAGCGCTTCGGCCATGTTGGCCACCGCCAGATATTCCGCGCCGTTCAGCAGCGCCGTCATGGCAACAGAAACCGCGCCGTGACCATAGGCGTTGGCCTTGACGACACCCATCAGCGTCACACCATCGCCGACCATGCCTTTGAGCAGTCGAACGTTCGCGGCAACCGCATCAAGGTCGATCTCAATCCACGTCGGGCGAAGATGCTGAATGCGGCGGCTGACTTCGTGCAGCGTTTCAGCGCGGGCCAACTTGGCCTCGTCGGCGGTGATATGCAGCAGTTCCCGTGACACCAGTTCCATGCGCGCCGTCGGCCCGCCTGTCACCAAAACAAGGTCGCCATCGGCAAGCGCCGCGCCATTCTTGAGCGCCGCTACCGCATCTTGTAAGCTGTAGGTCACGCGAACCTGCTGCGCCGTCAATCCGTGATCGAGCGCCGCACGTCCGGCCATAGCCGCGTTCGTGCCTTCAGCGATCACCATCTGGGCGACCTCCGCCGCACGTTGACCGACCAACCGATGTCCGTGCTG
>JACMMD010000587.1 GCA_014379235.1 Anaerolineae bacterium | reverse complement strand
TGCCCCATTCACTAGCCCGCTGGCGCACCATGTTGACCGCCTGCTGCCCATCGGCCAGTATGCTTGGCGTGAACTGCTCGGCAATCTCGGCCAAGCGTGGAAGGTCTTCGAAAAGACTTTCGAAAGAGGCTTGATATTCGTCGTGATGAATGGGCGTTGGGATCAAGCGATATTTAAGGACAAAGGCGGCGATCCCACGCTGGCACAACCAGCGCGCAACTTCCAGTCCTTCATAATCAATAGCGAGGATATGCAGCCCACCACCCGGACACACGATCATGGCGGTGCCGGTGTTAATGGATGGATCAGGTAGAAACGCGGTCAGCGTTGGCACAGTCACATTGCGTAGAAAACGCAAATTATCGACAGTTGGATTCTTGAACTCAATCTCTGAAACCGCTTCTTCGGGGGACATGTCCGGCCAAAGTTCTATGACAGGAGGTTGCACGGAATCAAGCATAGTGAGCCTTTCGCTGTCAATGCGGCCAGCGCGATGTTAAACCTGTTCATCGAGATTGATTGTACCCAGTCCACTGGTTTCAACACTTGCTACCGCTGCATTTTGCATCACATCCTTATATCCGTTACATTAGTAAAGTTAGAAAACTAATTCGTAAGAGATGCTTAACGTTGTTTGAAAATATCGACCTGTTGATTAGCGGCGCTGATACGGCTTATACGGTGCGTGTGACCAACTCGCCGCGAGACCGTACCAGCAGCGAGGCGACATTTCCCATCAGCGATGCGAACGCGCTGGCGTTTGAAGGCATCGTGCTGCCGCTGGTCGACCAAACGCAGCCCACCACGTCCGACCTCAAGCCGGTTGGCGATGCGCTCTACCGCGCTTTGCTGTTCGATGACCGCGTTCAAGATATTGTCAACAGCACGATTGCCGTCGCGGAAGCGCGGGGCAGTAGCGCCCGACTGCGTTTGCAGGTCGAGCCGTTGGAACTGCGCCGCCTGCCATGGGAGACGTTGTATCACGACCCGAACGGCTTCCTGTCGCTGTCGAACGTGTCATCGATTACGCGCTTCATCGCCGCCGATGGCCAGCCGATCCGCGCTTTGCTGACACAACCGCCGCTGAAGATGCTGATTGTTGCTGCAAGTCCGAAAAATCTGCCGCCGCTGGATGCCGACGCCGAAATCAAGCGCGTTCGGGATGCGCTGGCCGATGCCGAAAAAGAGGGCACGGTCAAAATCTATGAGCGGCGCAATCCGTCCATAGGCGAGGTGCGCTCCGTACTGCGTAAAGAAGGCATTCACGCGCTGCATTTTATCGGTCATGGCAGCGCCGATTACAGCGACAAACCGGGAGATCAGCCTGTGCTGGCGTTCGCTGGCCCCGCTGGCGAGTTCGTGCCGATCAGCGCCGAAGTGTTCGCGGCCAACACGTCGGGCGCGAAAGGGCTGCGGTTGGTGGTGCTGAACGCCTGCGAGACCGCCGTCGAAAGCACCGCTGTTCCCTTGCTTGGCGTGGCCTCGAAGCTGATTCAACGCGCCGGACTGCCCGCAGTTCTAGCGATGCAGGCCGCCATCCGCGACGACAGCGCGGTAGCGTTCGCGGGGGCGTTTTACCGTGAACTGGCCGCGGGCGGCGCGATTGACGACGCAGTGTGCGAAGGGCGTTTGGCGATTTTCACGCTGCAAGAGGACAAAAAAGCGGCCCGCGATTTCATCGTGCCTGTGCTGTTTCTGCGTGACACGAACAGCGAAGGGCGCTTGGTCGATTTCGTGGCGCATCAGCGCGAACGCATCGTTGACAGCTTGAACGTGGGGCTTGAGGCCGCTCAAAATGCAGCAGGCGGTCAGAACGCGGTAGATTGGTCAACGGCGCTGACCACGTTGGCACGCACGTATACACAGCTTGCCAACTGGAAAACGCTGCACGATATTTTGCACGAACTCGAAAACGTAGTCGAACTGCTTGCAGGCGAACTGGCCCGTTTAGATGCCGTGCCGGATTTAGCGCCCATTTTTAGCGTGTGGACGCTGGCTGGTGTTCGGCTGGAACAGTTGAGGCGTCTGGCGGCGGACGAAAACACGGCAATCGTCACTGCCCGCTACGTCGAAGCGGCAGATGGTTCGCTGCAAGGCGAAGCGTGGGCCGTGCGCGTGGTGGTTTCTGCTCGATTGATCGACAGCGCCTTGACCGCCAGCGATACGGCATCGCTGCCGCGTTACGTGCGCGACCTGTTACAAACGTTGCAAACCTATATGAACGTCAGCGATAAAGCGCTGCTCGAACTGAGCCAATCGCTGCCGCTTGACCAACCCGGCGCGCTGCCCTTTGCGTCGAACGGGTCGCCGTCAAAGGCGGCTTTTCGCCTGCAAGAGGCCCGGCACGAAATGCTGACGCTCCATGCCCATTTAGTCGAGCGGGCGCGGCTTCATGATCTGCTGCAAGACGCGGGCGATGCCTTCCGCCGTGTGCGCGAGGAGATGCGCGGCGCACCATCCACATGGGACGTGCTGGACATCGACGCGGCGTGGCGCTTTTGTCGGGCGGCGGTGTTGGACAGCCGACTGCGCCCCTATGCTGAAATCACAGCGCCGCGAACCAATCCAACGGCGAGTGTTTTAAGCGATCAGGAATGGGCGGTAGAATTGTTCGCGTTGGCCCAACGGGTCGATGATGCGCTGTCCACCGCCTTGAGCCAACAGCGCCCCACGTTGGTGGCCGAGCCGTCACGCCAGTTCGACGCGGCACTGCGGCGCACGTTCTTCATCACCGATAAATCGCTGCAAACGATCACCGCCGAACTGCAAACGCTGGCGCGCCAACTGCTGATATTGGTGGCGTAACGAAAAATTGCTACCTTCATAGGGTAAACATCTATGTTTACCCCTACAAAAGACGAACGGGCGCGTACCTAAAGGGGGGAATCGTGATGGCCGATCAACAGGTGCAGGCCGTTTATCAGCTTCATCAAACGCTGCTTAACCGTGTCCAGTCCGGGAACGTTGATGACGATCTGGTAGCGGCGGTGCAGTCCACATTGGAACAGATGCGGCAGATGGGGGCGCGTGTCGGCGGCATCAGCGAACGCGATTATCTGCAATCTCGCTGCTGTCGTTCTGGGGTAATTGGCTGTTCAATCAGACGGGCGTGTATCCCAACACCAGCCTATATCCGGCCTCGCCGGAAGCGCTGGCGCAGGCCCAAACATCCAGCATGGTGGAGATTGCCATGCCGCGCTTGCCCGCCGAGCAGACGTTTTTCGCTGTCGCTTCACCGGCTGGAATCGGAACGGGACAGCCGTTCATCCTCGCCAGTGTGATGAGTCCGGCAAATGGCAGCGCAGTACAGCGCGGCGCAGACATCCCCTTGAGCGGTATTTATGCCAACTTGCAATCAGGGTGGCGCTTGTTTTTCGTCGCGCAGTTGGGCGAAGAGGCTGCATTGAGCGTGTTAGATGAGGGTTATGCTCCGGCGGCGACATCTGGCGCATGGAACGCGGCGCAGCGCTGGACACCGTCGGCTGTGCCGCTGGGAATCTATTACGTGGGCCTCGCGCTGGCTATCACACCAGAGGCGATCAGTGTGCTGCAAGCGGCGCAGCGCAGCAGTACGCCATTAGCCGAAGCACCCGTCGGCTGTATTGTATTTGGGCATCTCAGTGTCGTTCGCGTCAGTTAGGATATGGTTGTGTAGCAGTCGATAGGACGAATATGGCCGTCACAATGCTGGATGCGCGCCAGTGGTTAAAGACCCTGCGCGATCATCACGATAATCACCAATGGCTGTTCGCCCACGTCGAGCCGATGTATGAGGTGCTGCGGCGCGGGTTAAGTGTCGATAACG
>JACMMD010000586.1 GCA_014379235.1 Anaerolineae bacterium | reverse complement strand
GCGTGGTGTTTATATACCACGCCCTTATTCGTTATCGTGCTATACTAATCGTAATATCGAACCTATCTTTCACCAGAAGATACAAACATGGCTGACAAAGCCGCTTATCAAAAACAAGTCCAGATGCGATTGAACAGCCTGAGCGGGCAGATCAACCAGTGGCGCAACATGGCTACCGGCAGACCGCAGCTTGCCGCTGACATCACCAATCTCGATAGCAAGCGCTCCGCCGCCGAGCGTCAGCTAGCGGCGCTGCGAAGCGCCAGCAACACCTCGTGGGAAGGCCTGCGCGGCAGTATCGACGCAGCGCTCAATGACCTGCAAAACGCGGTCAACAGCTCCCGTCCTCGTTTTCTCTAGGCGCTATGGACGGTGCATTCGACAGCGCCCTGAGCGCGTTCATCGACGGACTCGCCCGCACAGAAGTTTCTGAGCGGACGTTTAATCAGTTCGCCTATCGAAACGACAATGTTGGCGCGGCCAACGCGATACGGCGAGAAAATCTGCGGCTGTATCTGGAGCAGATGGCCGTGATTCAACCACGTGTGCTGATGGTTGGCGAAGCTCCAGGCTATCGTGGGATGCGCCTGACTGGAATCCCCTTTATGAGCGAATATATGCTGCTCAACGGACTGCCTGCGTTAGGGCTGTTCGGCTCGGAGCGCGGCTATCGCAAAACCGACGAAACCGAGCGCGCTGGCAAAGAGCAAAGCGGCACGATTCTCTGGGGGACGCTTGCCGAGTTCCGGCCTGTGCCGCTGTTGTGGGGCGCGTTTCCGTTTCATCCACATAAACCCGGCGATGCATGGTCGAACCGTGCGCCGACGACGGGCGAACTGCTGATCGGCCAGCCGTTTTTGCGCGAGATAATTCGTCTGTTTCCGGTGGAGAAGATCATCGCCGTTGGCAACAAGGCCGAGGAGTCGCTCGGACGCATGGGTGTGGACATCGCGGGTAAGGTTCGGCATCCGGCGCAGGGCGGCAAGAACGATTTCGTGGCCGGCCTGCGTTCGGCGCTGGCGGAATATAGGCGGTAGCCGTTAGTGGTTAGCTTTTTGCTGATGGCTGACAGCTTAAGGGGGCGAATATATGACAAGCATTGGCATTATTGGTACGGGCAAGATGGGCAGCGGTTTAGGGCGAGTGTGGGCCGCAGCCGGACATCAGGTGTTCTTTGGCTCACGCGATGCGGATAAGGCGAAGGCGTTAGCGGCTGAAGTTGGCGCTGGTTTACAGGGCGGCACGTTTGAACAAGCCGCTGAATTTGGCGACATTGTACTGCTGTGCGTACCGGGCTTCACAGCCGAAGAGACAGCGCAAGAACTGGCCAACGTTGTGCGCGGCAAAGCGTTGATCGACCTGACGAACGTGATGTCGCAAACGGGATTCGGGTTGTTTGTCGGCACGACGACCTCGATGGCGGAGATCATCGCTCACCATACAGGCGCGAAAGTCGTCAAGGCGTTCAACACCATCCACGTTCTGAACTTGGCGAACCCTGTCATCGACGGCCTACGCGCTGACGTGTATTACTGCGGCGACGATGACACAGCCAAAAGCCTAACCAAGCAGTTGATTATCGACGCGGGTTTCGAGCCTGTAGACTGCGGGCCGTTGCAGGCGGCGCGCTATCTCGAACCGCTGGCAGGGCTGTGGATACACCTCGCGTTCGGTATGGGCGGTAAGCGCGAAACGGCCTTCAAGCTGTTGGGCCGCTGACCGTTCTAAGCGTTTGACCACTCATAGTAATTCTTGAAGATAAGGGCGACCCGAAAGTTAAGTTCATGTTCGGTATCGCTGAACCGGGTCGCCCCTACCTGCACTAATCCCTTGACTTTATTCCATGCCATTGAGCTGTGTTCCGTGCAGATCGTGCCACTGCGAGGGAAATT
>JACMMD010000585.1 GCA_014379235.1 Anaerolineae bacterium | reverse complement strand
CATGAACTCTAACAACGCAACCCATAGTGTACCCGTCGTCACCAGTGTCACGCTGATGAGCACGCTTGAGCCTTCCAACGACGATACCCATGACGCGAAGTGCAGCGCCAGCATAAGACTTGAGGCCGCTGCGAACAGCCAGTCGGAGCGCGTCAGGCGGCGCAGCGCGTCACGATGGCGCAGCAGCGTAAATGGTGTCAGTATCAGCGCGGCGATCACCAGCCGCGCCGCCGCGATGACGATTGACGGTACGCCTTCGTCCAGCGCGTAGCGAATGAAGATCGCCGCCAGCGACACCGCAAGAATACCGACAACCAATAAAATATAAGCCTGCCTCAGCGTCGAGTTCGACGCTGAGGCGGCGGTCAAAGTTTGCGAATTCGACAAGTTATAATATATTCCTAGTCAGGATTCAAGCGCCACCTAATGCTATCACCAGCGCCAACGACGCGATAGGACTGTACGAAAGTTTAAGTTTCGGTAAATCTTACTGTCCAAAAGGCGGGTTTTCTTCGACACTCACCAGCGACTATGCTAAACTATATTAGGTTATATCAACTCTAAAGGAGTACCCGCTATGGCTTTCGAACTACCGCCGCTTCCCTATGCGAAGGACGCGCTGGACCCTCACATCGACGCGCAGACGATGGAGATTCACCACGACAAGCACCATGCTGCTTACACCACCAATCTAAATAATGCGCTTGCATCCCACCCTGACCTGCAAGCCAAGTCGATTGAAGCGCTGCTGCACGATCTGAACAGCGTGCCGGAAGACATCCGCACTGCCGTTCGTAACAACGGCGGCGGCTATGCCAACCACAATATGTTCTGGGAAACCATCGGCCCAAATGCTGGCGGCGCTCCGACTGGCGCGCTGGCTGACGCAATCAACGCGGCGTTTGGCTCGTTTGATGGCTTCAAGGAACAGTTCGCCAAAGCCGCGACCACACGTTTTGGCTCTGGTTGGGCATGGCTGGTGGCTGATGGCAGCGGTGTGAGCATCACCTCGACGCCGAATCAGGACACGCCGCTGATGGAAGGCAAGACACCTATCCTCGGTCTCGACGTGTGGGAACATGCCTACTATCTGAAGTATCAGAACCGCCGTCCCGAATACATCGCGGCGTTCTGGAGCGTGGTCAACTGGAGCGCAGTCGCGGATCGTTTTGCGGCGGCCAGCGGACACTAATCATTCCCGCGTGACCTCAAATTGAGGTTCGCGCACGATTTCACAAACGACAAAGGGGCGCTACAATTCGCAGCGCCTTTTTTGTTGTATGCGAACGGTCTGTTCGGCGCGGCACGATTGAACACAGCGCGCTACAATAGACTGAATTGATACGGATTTATCACGCAGTACGAACGTGAAGGAGCAGTAACCATGTCCGAGTTTCGGATTGAAAAAGACTCACTCGGTGAAGTGAGAGTCCCCGCGAACATGTATTATGGCGCGCAAACGCAGCGCGCCGTGCAGAACTTCCCGATCAGCGGTCTCAAGCCCTATCCAGCGTTCGTGTGGAGCATGGCCATGATTAAGCGCGCCGCCGCCGAAGTCCACCGTGACCTCGGTTTGCTGGACGACGAAAAGGTCAACGCCATCATTCAAGCGGCGGACGAAGTGCTGAATCGTCAACTTGACGATCAGTTCGTAGTTGATCCATTTCAGGCGGGGGCAGGCACAAGCCATAATATGAACATCAATGAGGTTATCGCCAACCGCGCTAACGAGATTCTCGGCTACAAGCTGGATGATGCCAAGAAGCCCGTCAATCCCAACGATCATGTCAACATGGCACAAAGCACCAACGACACGATCCCCACGTCGATTCGGTTGGGCGCGCTGTGGCGGCTGGATGAACTGATCGCCACGCTGCAAACGCTGGTCGATGCGTTCAACACGAAAGCGGTAGAGTGGGACGACATCGTAAAAAGCGGGCGCACTCATTTGCAGGACGCCGTGCCCATTCGTTTGGGGCAGGAAGTTGGCGCATGGGCGAAAGCTGTAGCGCGTGACATCGAGAAAATTCAATACGCGGCGGAAGGGCTGCGGCGTCTGGGTATCGGCGGTACAGCCAACGGCACTGGCTTGAACGCCCACGCCGAATATCACACGCGCATGGTGGCCAAGATCAGCCAATTGAGCGGCATCAAGCTCTACGAGTCTGACGACCTGTTTGAATCCATGCAGTCTATGGGCGACGCTGTGTTTTTCTCTGGCGCGCTCAAGACACTGGCACAGGATTTGATTCGTATCGCCAACGATATTCGTTTGCTGGCAAGCGGCCCGACGACAGGCTTGGCGGAGATCACCTGCCCGCCTGTGCAGCCGGGTTCGTCGATCATGCCGGGTAAGGTCAACCCTGTCATGGCTGAAATGCTTGACATGGCCATGTTCCACATTATCGGCAACGACCTGACCGTGACGCTGGCAGGGCAGGCGGGGCAGTTGGAACTCAACGTCATGATGCCGATCATCGCCTACAACCTGTTTCAGTCGATGGACGTGATGATCGGCTCAGTCAAGGCGTTTACGCAGTTCTGTGTGGTGGGCCTCGTGGCGAACCGCGCTCAAGCT
>JACMMD010000584.1 GCA_014379235.1 Anaerolineae bacterium | reverse complement strand
GCGGCGAAACTGCCCCACGCTCCACGCGAAAATGTCAGCAGCAGCGCCCATAATCCGGCTAGGAATACCAGCGTCCCAAGCCATCGTATCTGCTGCCGGGACGATATAATCCACACGACACTTGCCAACAGTCCGATCACCAGAATCCCGGCGAGGATATTCGGATGGGGCAGCAAACCATAAGGCCGCAGCCAGCGTACAGCGCCGGACTGAACGACACTGACGCCCGGAAAATCAGGGCCAAGCGAAAATTCTCCGAGCCAGCGCAAGCCGAGATCCCTCTGACTGGCAACCTGTAACATGGTAATTTGCGTATTGCCGATTAGCCCTAAAACCAGCGCCAGCGCGACATAACGCGCCAACGGTGAACAGCAGGCCACGACGACAGCGAACAGCGCGACCACGCTCAACTGTAAGGCTGCTGTTTCGCCTACTTCGGGATAATCGACGCGCTGAAAAGCCCATGTGGTCGAGGCGTAGGCCCACAGGGCTAAGGTCAACAGCCCTAACGCCCATAACCCGCGCAGCCTATCGCGCCGCAGTTCCGCGAAGCCCGGAAGACCCGCGATCAGCCACCAGCCAACCGTCCACAGCATTGCCAGAAAAATCGCAAAGCGCACCGTATAGAGCGGCGTGAACAGCAGTATTGGCTGCGTTCCCGGTATGCGATACCAGACTGAAGTCAGCGCAAAGGTCGCCAGAATCCCGGCCTGCACGAAGCGAACACGCCAATTGGCGCGGGTAATGCTTGGGAGGTATCGGTTAAAGTTATACACAAATCTGAGAAAGATAACCCGACGAGTAAACGTCAAAGAGAGAGATAGTGGTGAGTTTAATTCAGGAAAGTTCGCATGGCAACACAGGAAATTAATCTGCCGATCACCGGGATGACATGTGCAAGCTGCGTCCGCACCGTCGAGCGCGCCATCAGCAAGCGTCCCGGAGTGGTATCAGTCAACGTGAATTTGGCGACGGAAAAGGCGACGGTCACATATGAACCCGCGTCCGTTACCCGTGATGATCTTGTGCAAGCTGTCGAGAAGGCTGGCTACGGCATCTTGAATATCGCGGACGCGGCTGTGCCGGAAGATGCCGAACGAGCCGCCCGCGAAGCTGAAATCCAGCATCAAAAGCGCCTGCTGTTGATCGGCGCGGCCTTCACGCTGCCGCTGTTCATCCTCAGTATGGGGCGTGATCTGTACATGGCGAGTTTCGCAGGCTCAAGCATGTCGACGCATATCCTCGCGGGTGCAATGCAGGGGCCGAACCCATCGCTCAACTGGCTGTTGTCGTCGAGTTGGCCATGGGTGTTCGCGCTACTAGCGACTCCGGTTCAGTTTTTTGTCGGACGGCAGTACATCGTCGGGGCGTACAAAGCAGCCCGTAACGGCAGTGCTAACATGGATACGCTGATTGCGATGGGTTCGCTGGCGGCATATATCTACAGTGTGGTTGTGCTGATAGGGCCGTCATTCGGACTGACGCAGTTGGCGGGCGGTCACGTCTACTTTGAGACGGCGGCGGTCATCATCACGCTGATTACACTTGGCAAGCTGTTGGAAGCGCAGGCCAAAGGTCGCACCAGCGAAGCCATCAAGAAGCTCATGAACCTTGCGCCACGTACAGCGACGGTCATTCGCAGCGGAAACGAGGTCGAAATCGCGGCGGATGCGCTGGTCAAAGGTGATCGTGTGGTCATCCGTCCCGGTGAACGTATTCCGGTGGATGGTTTCGTGGTTGACGGGCGCTCGTCCGTAGATGAGTCGATGCTTACGGGCGAAAGTTTGCCTGTCGGCAAGAACGTCGGTGATGAAGTCATCGGCGCGACGGTCAACAAGCAGGGCCGGTTGGTGGTCGAGGCGAATCGTGTCGGCTCAGAGACCGCGCTCGCGCAGATCATCCGTTTGGTGGAACAGGCGCAAGGATCGAAAGCGCCGATTCAGCGCGTGGCCGATCAGGTATCGGGTGTGTTCGTGCCAATTGTGTTGGTGCTGGCGGCGCTGACTCTGCTCGGTTGGTGGTTTATCGGTGGAGTTGGTTTCACAGCGGCGATGGTCAATGCTGTCGCCGTGCTGGTGATCGCTTGCCCGTGCGCGCTCGGCCTCGCCACGCCAACAGCGATTATGGTCGGCACAGGCAAGGGTGCAGAGATGGGCATCCTGTTCAAAAACAGCGAAGCATTGGAAAGCGCCAAGCGTTTACAGGTGGTCGCGCTCGATAAGACGGGCACGATCACACGCGGCGAACCAAGCGTCACGGATGTGATTCCGGTGGGTAATTTCTCGTCGGATGAACTCCTGCGGTTAGCGGCCAGCCTCGAAATGGGCAGCGAACATCCGTTGGGTAAGGCAATTGTAGTGAAAGCGCGAGAACGTAGCGTCACTTTGGAAACACCGCAAGATTTCGAAGGTATCGCGGGACGCGGCGTGACCGGCTTGGTTGGGACGTACTCGGTACGAGTTGGCAGTCCACGTTACACCAGCGAACAGGATATTGACCTCAGCGAAGTGTCCGTGCAGATCGACGCGCTGCAACGTCAGGGACGGACGGCCATGCTGGTCACCGTTGATGGGGCGTTGTCCGGGGTGATCGGCGTGGCAGATACCATCAAGCCCGGTTCACGCGAAGCGATTGCCATACTGCGCCAGATGGGTTTAGAAGTGGTGATGGTCACGGGCGATAATCAGCAGACGGCGCAGGCTATCGCTGCCGAAGCAGGAATTGAGCGTGTACTGGCTGAGGTTTTGCCCGATCAGAAAGCCAACGTCATCAAAGAACTGCAAGCGTCAGGCAAGCGTGTAGCGATGGTGGGCGATGGAATCAACGACGCTCCGGCGCTGGCACAAGCTGATGTTGGAATCGCTATCGGCACGGGCACGGATATTGCGATGGAAGCGTCGGATGTGACGCTGGTGAGCGGCGACTTGCGCGGAGTGGCGCGGGCCATCAGCCTCAGCCGTGCTACCATGCGGACGATCTACCAGAACCTCTTCTGGGCACTGATTTACAACGTCGTCCTCATTCCGGTGGCGATAGCGGGACTGCTCGTGCCGATGTTCGCGGCGGCGGCGATGGCCTTCTCGTCAGTGTTCGTGGTTTCTAATTCATTAAGATTGCGTAGGAAATCGGTTTAGTTACGGTAGGTGTTTGCGTACATGAGTGGTAGGCAACATGCTGAGATCGTGCTAAATGTGAAGCACGACCTCAGCGTCAAGAATTGGAGCAGGGAGTTATGAGTTTATTCGCCGCTTACCCAGAGCATGGTGTAAGCCCAATCTGTTCGGCGAGGGGAAAAGCAATCTTCTCGAACCGCATGATTGAGCGCGACAGGCTGATCGCCCACTTTGATGACGTGCAACACGTAATTTCCCGCTCGACATTCCTCTGGCATGATGGACACTGGAGTGTTCGGGTCTAAGGAAGTGAACACGCCGTCCTCACCAAAGCTGAAAGTACCCTATGGAAAGCCTTCAACAGGTGCTGCGGTATTCTCCGCTGTGTCGGCGATCACCCAAGTGCCATCGGCGTTGTAGCGGATAAATGCTGGCGCAGCATTAAAGTACACCGTCCAGACT
>JACMMD010000583.1 GCA_014379235.1 Anaerolineae bacterium | reverse complement strand
GCCGCCGCCTTGATAGTTGAGACTTCGTTCAAATACAAATAAAACACCTCGCGAAGTCCGGGACGCTCGATGCTGCCCTCGTAAGCGCGTACTGATTCCGTATTGGAGCGGAACACATCATGACGAAAACCGCCTTCGCCATACGAGATGATGTACTCGCCCACGCTTCCGCCATCTTCCGCCGTCACGTAGACGACGTACACGCCTGTCAGTTCAACAGGCAGTGCAGCGATAAACGCATCGCCGCCCGCGTTGGCATCCTGCGCTTTCATCTCGGTGAGCAGATCGCCAAGCGGGCCATAGACCTGTATCTGCGGGCGAAACGCAGACCCCGCAACCGGACTCACGCCAATAGTGAGCATCAGCGTTTGGCCTTCAGTTACCGCCGCGTTGATTGCATAACGGTCAAGGCTGCCGGGGCGTTGCAAATGCCCTAGCACAGGCACATGGTTTTCAAGCCGATAGCCACTTTCCACCGCTGAAACTGTCGGTGTCGGGATCGAGGGATAGGGCGTGAGCGACGGTAAGGGCGTGATGAAGCTAGTCAGCGCGGCGGGGACTGCCGCGCTCGATAAGCTCACCTCGTACTCACCTACACCGCCGCCCGTGCGTACTTGCAGCGTGTATTGACCGTTTTCCGGCAGACGAATGTTACGCAGTTCAGCCGATTCGCCGCCGCCTGTGTCGTCGTCGGAAGCGAGTATGGTCTCTGCCGACGGGTTATACAGCACAATAATCGGGTCTATAGGGCCGGAAACAGGTACGGCGCGCACGTTGATATACTGCCCCGCCGTCGCTTCAAACGTAAACACTTGATTTTCGTCGGGAGTGAGAAACGCGCCCCGCGCAGAACCGCCATTAGTCAGTTCGCCGCCAAACGTGCCGAGATCAATGTATGGCGGCGGCGTAGGCGTGGGGATGCCGATGATCGGCGGCACTTCGGAAGGCACAATCGCGGCGGGGTTCGGGCGATCTGTGTAGCTCAACCCCAGTTCATAATGACAGGGGCACTCCGCGCCGGACTGCGGTTCTACGAGGATGCTGTATACCCCGCTTGAAGCCAGCGTGACACGCGCATCATCGCCATCGGCCAGCACATCGCCACCGCCGCTGAGTGTGACCGTCAGGGTGGCCGGGCCGATCACCCGCGCTTGAATCGGGTCGCCTGCTTGAGCCGCGAACTCCCAAACGTGGGCCTCGCCTTCGACCAAATCGCCCGCGACAGGCTGCCAGAAGGTTAGCGCGCCTTGCGCGACAATGCCGGGTGTACTGGTGGGAATGGCGGCGATTTCAGCTTCGCCGGTAGCCTCTGCTTCGGTTGATGTTGGGGCAGCAAACGGCGTTTCGCTGGCCGCTATTGGTGTTTCTGATGCGATCTGCGGCGACTCCACACTTGGCAGTACCGCCAGCGTCGGCAGCGGCACGATTTGTGCTCCACTGCAACCCGCGCCTATCACCCCTGCAAAACTGAGCCACGCTATTGCCAGCGCTCGCCGCATACCTTGCCCCTCGCCTGATTGTCTGATCGTGGTCGGTAATCTTAACATCGGTTGGGGCAGATACGCGAAAACAAAAACACCCGCCCCCATTGGAGCGAGTGTTTTCGCATGGTAGGGGCAAGGCATGCCTTGCCCCTACAGCATAATCTCAGTTCAAACTTAGCTCTGGGGCATTCCGCCCAACATGCCGCCGAACAGTTCTTCAGCGGGGTTAAGGGTCGCGCCAGCAGGTGCGCTGACCGCAGGCGCAGCGTTGATGTTCGACTGCGTGAAACGACCATTGACGCTGATATCCACAGGTGTGCCGCCAACCGGAACAGTCGGGTCAAACGCAGTGGGGTCCATGCTCGCAGTTATGAGTAGTTCGGTCTGGTAGCCGATGTTATCGCTCAGGCCGACGTACTGCGTGATCGAGATGTTGCCGGCAGTGAGGCTGTCCGAAACAGCCGAAAGCTGCTGCATCTGCATAGCCGTCGACGGATCAGAAGACATCGCGCTCATGACGGCATCGCTGTTCAGCAGTTGCACGAGGTCGACGTTGGTTTGGAACACGGCCACCGGCATACCGTTAATATCGGCATCCGCAAGGCGCGTGATACTCGTGAACTCAGACATCGCGGCCACCGTCGCAGAATCCATCTTGCCGATGCTGGCCGACGGGTTCATCACTTGGCCGGAACCCATCATCGTACCCATCGAAGGGCCCATCATGGTGACAACTTCCGCAAAATCCAGACCTTGCCAGCCCGTCGGCAGACCGCTGTTCGGGGGCATCAAGCCTACGAGTTGGTCGAAGTTCAAGTAACCGATGCCATCGACCATCAGCATTTCCAGCGTGATTGAAGAAGGCGGCGCTTGCCCGCTTTGGGCCGCAGCCATCGCCATCAGTTCTTGCGGCAGATTCAGCGTGATGGTCAGGTCAAGATCGAAAGCCTGTACGGCACTGGTGAGCATGGCCACATCCATTGCCGCGGGATCCATCGCTGCCATCGAAGCGCGAACCGCCGGGTCAATCGCCCACGAACCATCGCCCGTGAGGCCAAAGTTCATTGACTGAGAAGGCATGCCCGGTACGTTAGCAACGCCGATATTCAGATCAAAATCGAAGGTTGTAGAATTGACGCCCGTGCCTGCCGCCGGTACGTTTTGTAGAATGGCACAATCCGCTTGGGCCAGCGTGCTGCAAAAGATAGGCGCTGTCTGTGCTTGAACCGCCGTGCCGAAGAGAGCTAGACAAAGACACACCAAAGTAACTAGAACGGATGCTTTACGCATGTGTTTTCTCCTTGCGTATAAATGTGATCCACATGATGCTGCTACGCAATCAGTACGTTGTGGACTGTGGTTTGGTTTCGCACCAAACGCCTGTGTGTCACTATAGCAGAAGTCCGCAAGGAGAACAATTTGCTGACAGCGTTAATTAATGCGTTTCTAAATATCGGAACGCTTTACTCAACTTCGTGGTTCTGAACAAAGTTGACGATGGCTACGTTTTGGTCACAGCGCGAACTCGTAATGACTAGAACGCTATCCGAGATCATTTCGCTGTCGGCATCGACCAAATGCACTT
>JACMMD010000582.1 GCA_014379235.1 Anaerolineae bacterium | reverse complement strand
CAGGCGACTGCCGAGGTCGTCGACGAGGGGCCATCGTGGGCTATGCTCAATGGGCATCATGCGCTGCCCTATGTGACGGCTCATCGTGCGATGGAAATCGCTATCGAGAAGGCGCGATCAACCGGAATCGCGTATGTTGGCGTGATGCACACCAGTCATTTTGGCGCGGCGGGTTATTATGCCAATATGGCCGCACAGCAGGGCATGATTGGTCTTGCTATGTGCAACGCCGATCCACAGATGACCATCCCCGGCGGGCGCGGCAAAGTGCTTGGCACGAACCCCATTGCTTATGCCATCCCAACGGGTGACGAAAACCAATCCGTGCTTTTCGATATTGCAACCAGCGCGGCGGCAGCCAACAAAGTCATTCGCGCCAAGCTGATGGGGCAGCCCATTCCAGAAGGTTGGCTGGTTGACGGAGATGGATTACCCACGACTGACCCCAGTGTTTTTCCGGGACAGGGCGCGCTGATGCCGATGGCCGCTCATAAGGGCTACGGCTTCGCGCTGCTGGTCGAAGTGCTGGCGGGCGTACTCACCGGAGCAGCCGTCACCAAAGAGCAGCCGAGTTGGGTGCCTGATATTCCCGGTGATCCTCCCGGCAACACCAATCAGGGTCAAGCCTTCATCGCCATTAACGTCGGCGCGATGATGCCGCAAGCGTTGTTCAATCAGCGTATGGGCAGTCTGGCGGACTACATCCATCAAACGCCGTTAGCCAAGGGAACAGAGCGTATCTATCTTCCCGGCGAGATGGAATGGGATCGGCGCGGCGCAGCCTTGAAAGATGGTATCGCGCTGCCAACGGATGTGGTGGAAACGCTCGTCGGCTTGGCGCAGGATGTCAGCATTGAAACGCCGCTTTTCCAGCAATAGATATTTTGCAATTAGGAATGAGAGTAAATGACTGACGAATTGTTTGGGATAGTCCCGCCCGTTATTACACCCGTCAAGAGCGACGACTCGGTAGACGAAGCCGCCTTTCGCAAGGTGCTGCGCTACTTGATCGACGCCGGAGTCAACGGCGTGTTCATCGGCGGTTCAGCAGGTGAGGGGCCGCTGCTCACGATGTCTGAGTGGACGCGCATGATGGAAATCGCCTTTGACGAAGTGGGAGACAGTGTGCCGTTACTCGGTGGCGCGATGGAAACATCTACACAGCGCGTCCTCGAAAAGGTCGAGCGGTTGGCGAGCATCGGCTACCGCTATTACGTGGTAAATCCCGTTTTCTATATCAAGCAGACTGCGCCGAGTGAGCATTTTCGTTTGTTCGGGACGTGCAAAGAGCATGACAAGGGGATGGAACTGATCGCTTACAACATCCCGCCGTATTCGCAGAATGAAATCCCGGTTGATGCACTGGCTGAGATGGCGCGACGCGGTTGGCTGAGATACTGCAAGGACAGCGCGGGCAGCCTCGAATATCTGAAACGCCTGATCGCCGCTGCTGAGGGTACGCCGCTGCGGGTATTGACTGGCGATGAGTTTAAAGCGGTTGAAAGTTTGCGCGCCGGAGCGGTTGGTATTGTGCCTGTATGCGCCAATTACGAACCAGCTACCTTTTTGCAGGTGTATCAAGCGGTGAAAAATGGCGATGACGATGCAGCGCGCCAAGCAACCGAGCGTATTCTGGAACTGCGTGACAATCTGCCGCTGGCGGGAAGCTGCTGGCTTTCCGGTGTCAAGTATGCGATGTCGATTCTGGGCATGGGGTCGGGCGCAACCATCGCGCCGATTGGGCCGCTCACGTCGGAGCAAAAGGCCAAAGTCGAAGCCTTTGTACGCCAACCATCTCCCCTGATCTCTACGAAAGTATCTGCATGAGGCCCTAATAACCATAGCTGACTGCCCACTGAAGGAGGTGATGTGACTGGGTAAGGAAATTGATCGTGCTGAAATTGTCCGAATTAAAACGCTTTATCTTTTAGGAGAAAACTGCAATGTCTAATCAAGAAACCACCAAGAAGACGGCTACCGCTACCGAAGCCAAGAGCGCACTCAGCCGCCGTGATTTTCTCAAGGTCGGCTCAACCGCCGTTGGCGCGGCAGCTTCCGCTGCGGCAGTGCCAAAGATGTTTTTCCCAGCGTACATTCGCCAGTCGGCAATGGAACTGAACCTCTTAACATGGTTCTGGACGGAGCCGGGTCGTGGTGATGCGTGGCGCGCCATGATTGAAAAGTTCCACACAGAACAGAACGATGTCCGCATCATTGAGAGCGGCTATGGCGAAAACGACTACTTCCAGCAAATTTTGATCCAGGCGCGTTCTGGCCGTATCGACGGTGATCTGTTCACCCAAACGCCTGACGGCTTCCTGCGCTTGATGCGTGCCGGTCATACGCTGCCGTTGGAAGATGTGGTTGAGCGCGCTGGTGTGACGGTTGTTCCCGCTCAAGACATGCTGCGCGATGAAAACGGCGAACTGAACGGTCTCGACATCGTGACCGTGCGCTTCGGGCTGGTTTACAACAACAGACTGTTGGAAGAAGCTGGCGTATCTGAACCCACCAGCATTGAGGACTGGGTAGCTGGTGCGACGGCGCTGACCAGCCGGCCAGACCAGTTCGGCATCTACTCGCCGCACCTCGCTTCTGAGCCGTTTACAACATGGTTCACCTTGCAGCAGTGGCCGGTTCTGTTCGATGGAAAGTGGGCAGATGGTCAAACGCCGCTCATCAACTCTGAAGAAGTGATCAACGGTATTACCCTGTTCAAGCAGATGTACGATGCCGCGATGCCACAGGGCACGGATGTCGGTACAGCGAACCAGTTGTTCGCCTCGTCCAAGATCGCGGAAAACATGATCGTATCAGCGGCGGTCAACCAGTGGAAGACCAACACCGAAGACCCCGATCTCTATGCAAATCTCCGCAGCGCCATGCCCTTCTGGCCGGGCGGCAAGGGTATCACCCGTATTCACCCGATCTGCATCAATGCCAACAATGAGCCGGAACGCCAAGAAGCCGCCAAAGTGTTCCTGTCGTGGCTGTACACGCAGGAAAACTATCAAGAACTGCTCGAACGCTGCCTCGACGTAATCCCTGCTATCGAGGGTGGTATCCGCCCTGAGTACCGTGAGACGCTGCACTGGGCCGATGGCTACGATGCCACCGGAACCATCACCGTCCCAGAAGTTCTCGGTGATTTCGTGTTCTACAATGACGAACTCGGTCAGGTTGTCGTGCCGCACATCGAAGAAATTCTCGTCGGCGGGGTTTCCGTCGAAGATGGGCTGAATCAGGCTCAGATTGAAGCCGAAGAACTCGGCGCGCGTGTCTTTGCCGCTGAATAGTTCTCAGGCTGGATGCTGACACCGCTAACAGTGGCATCAGCGCCTTTCGTGATGTTGTAAGGGCTGCGACTTGCGCGGCCCTTACAACTGGTCAATATGTGAGGAACGATTAATGGCTATTCAAGCTGGCACAAACGTGCGGGCCGTAAAGGCTGAAGCGCATCGGCGGCGCGACTACTTACCCTATTTACTGGCCCTACCGATCATTCTTTACGAAGGAGTATTTATTCTCATTCCGATTATCCAGCAGATCGGATCCAGTTTTACCAGCGACGTTATCGGTATGGGAGATGTAAGATGGGTCGGGCTGGCGAATTACGAGCGGCTGTGGAATGATCGCTATTTCTGGAACTCGATACGGGTGACGCTTGGCTTCATGTCGGCCACTGTGATTGTCTCAGTAGGGCTTGGCTTGATCGCGGCGCTCATCATGAACCAGCGCTTTCGCGGGCGCAGCATTGTTCGTACCGTGATGACGCTGCCGTGGGCTTTCCCTGAACTGCCTGCCGTCCTCGTTTTTTACTGGATTTTCAATCAGAATTTCGGCGTTGCTAACGTGTTCGCTCACGCGATTATGCCGTGGCTGGAGCAAAATCCGAGATGGCTGAACGACATCAACCTTGCATTGCCGCTCGTGGTGCTGATTGCCGCATGGAAGGCATTTCCGTTCTATGGGCTGGTGACGCTTTCAGTTTTACAGTCCATCCCGCATGAGCTTTACGAAGCTGCCAGAGTAGACGGCGCGACTCCGGCACAATCGTTTCGCTACGTCACTTTACCCGAAATCATCCCTACGCTGATGCTCATGGGGGTGTTGGCGTGTATTTTCGCCTTCCGGCAGTTCGTACTGATCTTTCTGGCGACTGGCGGCGGCCCGGCCCGCGTGACTGAAACGCTGGTGATTTCGGTTTATAAAACGGCGTTCGCTTCGTTTGACTTCTCGTATGGTGCGACCATTGGCGTGGCCGGCTTTGTCATCGTGTTTGCGATTACCGTGATGTTCGCGTATTTGCAGCGTCGGCAGGCGGCGGAGCTAGCAGCATGAGTGACGTGGGAACAACAATGTCGGTGTCTACGCGGGCAAACAAAAGCTCTTTCAATTTTCGTTGGGTGCGGCGAATACCGCTTTACATAGCGGCGATAGTATTTTGCCTTATCACAGCCTTTCCTATTTATTGGATGATCGTGAGCGTCGTTCAGCCGGCGAGCCTTAGCTTGCAATATCCACCGTCGCTCATACCGCAGGTCGTTGATCTCTCAGTCTTTCAGGACATTTTCTTCGTTCAGGATGCAGCGCAGAGAATCGATATTTGGATTGGTAACTCGGTACTGCTGGCCAGCCTGACGACGGTCATATGTCTGGTTCTCACCGTGTTTGGCGCTTACGCGCTGTCCGGTAAACGCTGGCGCGGGCAGGGCGCTTTCGGGCTGATGCTGCTAATGACGCAAATGCTGCCGGAAGCGTTGATCGTGATCCCGTTGTATGCGACGATTGACCGGTTGCATTTGAAGGACAGCTTCATCACACTGGCGATGGTCGATACCGCTTTCGTGCTGCCCATCTGTATCTGGATTCTCAAGAATGTGTTCGACACGATTCCCAACGAGATACGCGATGCCGCGCTGGTTGACGGCTGCACCCGAATCGGGATGTTGTTTCGGATCATGCTGCCGATCTCCGCGCCGGGACTGGTTGCTGTAGGCGTAGTGGCGTTTTTCCACGCATGGAATGAATACCTGTTTGCAGCCAGCTTGATGAGCGACAGGAAGCTGTATACCGCTCCGGTTGGTTTAGGGTCGATGATCTCGATGATCGACACGCCGATTGACAAGCTGCTGGCGGGCGGGCTGGTGTTCTCGATCTTTCCGATCATCTTCTATCTGATCGTACAGCGTTATGTTGTTTCCGGTCTGAGCGCGGGGGCAGTCAAAGGTTAGCAATTATGACGCATCCACTATTTGACCTCACAGGTCGCGTGGCAGTAGTGACAGGCGCAGCGCAGGGCATGGGGCGTTCGATGGCGATTGCGTTTGCCGAAGTCGGCGCGGATGTCATCATCGCGGACATTAACGCTGAGGGTCTGGAAAGCACCGCCGAGGACATCCGTAAACTTGGCCGGCGGGTGATTCCGATAACGTGCGACGTGACGGACATCGAGCAAATT
>JACMMD010000581.1 GCA_014379235.1 Anaerolineae bacterium | reverse complement strand
GTGGAAGTCGAGGTAGGCATCCATGCCTTCAACGCCCGCGCCATCTTCGCCGAACGTCGCGTTGCCATCTTCGTCCATCAGCGAGCCGCCCAGACCGAAAAGGAAGCCCGCGCTGTCGAAGAATTGGTTCTGGAATGCCAAGCCAGTGATACCATCAGCCGCCAGTTCTTCGGAGATTTCTAGGACTTCATCCCATGTTTCCGGCGCATCCGGTACAAGGCTCTTGTTGTAGAAGAACGCGAGAGTCTTGGCACTTTCCGGCACACCGTAGATGCTGCCGTCGAACGTAAACGTATCCCACGCGGTTTGGTTCACATTGTCCATCAGTTCCGGTGTGATAGACGCGGTCAGGTCAAGAACCAAGCCTGCGCTGGCCCATGGCCCGGTGCTGTTGTTAGCCCAGATAATCATATCAGGGCCTTCGCCAGAACCAGCCGCAGCGATATAGCTGTCTTCAATCGTGTCGTTGGGGTTGTAAACTTGCGTAATCGTAATATCGGAGTTGGCTACTTGGAATGCCTCGATCAGCGCCAGCAGGCCATCGCCCTCTGCGCCCTGCCATGCGTGCCACAGTTCAAGTTCAACGGCATCCTGCGCCGATACGCCGCCAGCAAACGGCACTACCAGCAGCAGTGTTAGTGCCAGTCCGAGCAACAATTTTCTTGTTAGAGTCATCGCATATCTCTCCTTAATACAATAGTTGCGAATGTTCTTCACTGTCCCATTATAACCACAGCCTAAGCACGAACGATAGCGCTTTGAGCTTGTTTGTTGTTCATAATGTCGAACTTTCAGGATTTTCTCAGCAAGCGGTCATACTAGGTCGCAGAAGCGTTTTCTTCGCGGGGACACAGGCGGTTTAGATAGTCCCACGTATAGATGCCTGTATGATGACCGTCATCCCAGAACGGTTGCAGCGCGTAGTTGCCCACCATACTCAGCGATGTTACCCCGTAAGAGCGCTTGGGGATCAATACCAGCAGGTTTTTGGGGTCGTGTTCGCGCCCCATGAACTGATGCCCGCCCCGGCATTCCGCGCAGGGGCAGGCTTCGCGCAGTTGTCCGAGAGGATATTGGCATACTTCGTCATCCTCCCATGTGATTTCGAGATAGCCCGCTTTTTTGTTGAGCGTGATGGCTTTAGGTTGTATGTCGATGATGAAGTCCTCTATGATTTGCTGTTATGCGCCAGCCCGTGCCCGCGCCTGCTCAATCCACTGGCCGCTGCGAATGCGGTCTGCTGAGATGTTGACGCTCGCGCCCAAGCGCTGTGCCAACGACTCCGGCGACTGCCGTCCAAGCTGACGGAATGAACGAATACCAATCGCGTTCAGCGCTTCTTCGAACACCGGGCCAATGCCGTTGATGTCGGTGAGCGGGTCTTGAGTGGTTTCGTCCTCGTCGCGCATCCGCAGGCCGTACCACACAATCGCCAGCCCTAGAAGGAACGCTGTCACTGGCAAAAAGATTTTACGCATCGTGCTTAACCTCCACTGTTCAGAGCGAAGTGTTCGCCCATTTTTCTGATGCCGTATGAGTTGTAAACTATTCTATCATAATATCTCGCGTGATAGCTACGGGGCGCTCAGGTCTGGGCTTCTCTTGAATTCAGAAATGGGACTGCTAGAATCACCCGTCTGCCGTTATCATAAATCTTTTAAGCGACGATTTCTTTATCGTGCGAGCATCTTTAAGTCATCATGGCGACGGCGCATTATGCCTGTCGCAGTTCGGTTTGGAGCATTCATGCGTCTTCGTCTTACCTTTTGCGCTTTGTTGGCCCTTGTTCTCGCCGCCTGTCAGGGGCCGCCGCCGACTCAAATAATCCTTGTGGTCACAGCGACACCCCCACCAGCCGCGACCAATCTACCGGAAACGGATGCCGACACGGGTGTGATCCAGATCGACGTTACCGACGAACTGGTGGCCGGTGGAAGCGCCACCGGCGAGATCACACCAGTAGCAACGCGGCGCACATCGGTCACACCCGCAATGACACCCACGTTCACCCGTCCGACGTTTTCGCCAACGCCTGATCTGATGCCAACCGCGACCATGAGCCAGATTCTCGTGGCGGAACAGGTGTTTGAGAAAGGCCGCATGTTCTGGTTGCAGCCTACCGACCAGATTTGGGTCATGATTGTGGACGGTGAAGGTGAAGGCCGCTGGTCGATCTTCAACGACACATTTGAAGATGGCGAATTGGAATCCGACCCTGAGATGATCTCGCCGGAAGAAGGTTTGCTGCAACCGGAACGCGGCTTCGGCAAGCTGTGGCGCATGAACGAAGAAGTTCAAGACGCGCTTGGTTGGGGCATCACGCCAGAGTTCGGATACGTCAGCCAGTACGAGTTTCATCCCGGCGGCAGAGTAAGCGGGCGCGAGTATATCAGCGGCCCGGGTTATCATATCCTGTTCAGCCTTTACGGAGAAAAGTTCCGCTTCAATGAGTCCGACAATACGTGGCAGCTTGGCGATTAAGTTTCTAGAACCAGCGTAAACGAGAGGGCTGTGCAACCATGAGCAAACTCCGCCGTTGGCGGCTAGACTCCACTAGGCCGCTGGCGCTGCAACTGGCGGCAGATGCACGATTAAAGTCCACCATCACCGATTACCGCGACGATCAAGTATGGGAACTTTCGCTCGGCGCTGGCGAATCGCCAGCGCTGACGCTGCAAACGCAGTACGGCGGGCGCGCTGGACTCGCCAGCCTTGTGCCCATGTGGATACACGAAGGCCGCGCTATCTATCAAGCGCAGACTTACTTTCATCCACCTTTTATCACGGCCTTTGCTCCCGGCTATCTGCGCGCTCAAGGCTCGCTCGTCGAACAACTTGCCCTACAAGCCGAATATTGGGCCTTTGAGTCGCACGTCATCGGCGGACGCTTCACCCTGTCGAATGCTCATACGCAGCCCATCAGCGTGCGGCTGGATTTGTTCGGGCATGTCGGCGCGGATGGCGTTGAAAAGCCGCTCGGACTGCTGAGTTATGGCGAAGGCAATCACGCGCTGCACTTCGGTAAAGTCGGCAATTTACAGCCGGTGGTGCTGATCGAAAAAAGTGGCGCGCAGTCCCCATCCGGCGGGCGAACCAGCCCTAAGATCGGGCGCGAAGTCACCATCGGCGGCAGGAAGAAAGTTGTCGTCCGCTGGGTACATGCTGCTCTACCAGATGCACAAGCATCGTTAGCGCTGGCGCTGCAATGGTTATCACGCGATTGGAGCAAGCATCACACGCAGGTTGAAAAAGCGGCGACAGCCATCCCCAACATCGAAACGGGCGATGAAGACCTCGACGCGACGATTGCCTTCGCTTACCAGCAGTTGATTCAGGGCTTCCTCAAGCCAACCGACAGCCTGCCAAATGCGTCGTTCGTGGCCACTCGTCAGCCAAATCGCGGCTACAATCCGCTGGCATCCACTCATGATCGCGGTTGGAACGGCCAAGCGCCGACGCTGGCCTATTTGTCCGCGCTGGCAATCGCGCCTGTCGAACCCAAGATGGCACAGGGCATCATCCGCAACTATCTCGCTGTGCAGTCCGCAGACGGTTCGATTGACTGGCGTCCCGGTCTCGCCGGACAGCGCACGAATTTACTGTGTTTGCCGCTGTTGGCGCGGCTGACGTGGAGTTTGTTCCAGTACACCGAAGACGATAAGTTCTTGCGAGAGGTTTTTCCCGGTTTGCTCAAGTTCTTCGAGCGCTGGTTGTCACCGAATTTGGACACCGATGGCGATGGCTTCCCCGAATGGCAGTCCGAAGATCAAACGGGTTATGGCTTCTTTCCGACGTTTGGCGTGTGGCAGGCGTGGGCGCAAAACGCTGATATTCGCCGCGTGGAAACGCCCGATTTGCTGGGGTATTTGATCTCGGAAGCCAACAGCCTGCGGGCCATCGCCCATTACTTTGGCGACAGCGCCGCCGAAACCCGGCTAACCGAACACCTCGCAGCGCTGCAATCTACTCTGGATGCGGCGTGGCAAGGGGAGCATTTCCAATATCGAGACCGCGACTCGCATTTGACCGCCGGCCCCGTAGTCATGCTGGATAAGGGCAGCGCGGAAGAAGAACATTACCCGTCTGAGGAGCTTTCACCGCCAGCGCGCCTCGTCGTCCACGTCAGCGGCGGCACAGACCGCGCCCCCAATTTCACGCTGCATCTTGCAGGTATCGACGGCGAGGGTAAAGCAATCAATGAGAACGCCAACGGCAGCGAGTTCTTCTGGCGGTACGGTCATGGTGCATACACCAGTCAGCGCGTATTCGCCCGCATTGATCGCATCCAGCTTGAAGGCTTGATTCGCGTCTACACCGTTCGCGTTCATACGCTGGATACAACCCGTTTAGACATCAATGCCCTCCTGCCGTTGTGGTCGGTGGGGATTTCATCGGAGCAATCTCAAGCGCTCGTAAACTTGCTGACCAACCCCGATCACTTCTGGCGACCTAACGGCGTGACGATGGTCTCCGCGCAAGACGTCAACTTCGACCCGTCTAATGCCAATGGTGGCGGCGGTGTATGGCCCTTCTGGTTGACCCTCATCGGTGAAGGCTTGATCGAAGCCGGACAATTAGACACCGCGACAGAACTTATTCGCGGCCTTTTAGCCGCGCAAACTGCCGCGCTCAAAGCCAACAAATCGTTCTCGGAGTTTTACCACAGCGATGAAACAATTGGATTAGGCGAACGCGGTCATATTGGCGGACTTGTGCCGCTTCACTTGCTGCTGCGAGTGCTCGGCGTTCGCATCATCTCTGCGCGCAAAGTTTGGACGGGCGGACTGTTCGCTTGGCCGAACCCGATCACTTTTACACAGTATGGCGTAATCGTGCGCCGCACAATCGACCAAACCGAAATTACCTTCCCGTCCGGTCAGCGTCTGGAAGTCCCTAACAACAGCGATGGAACTTGGCAAGAGATCATCGACCCTGCCACGCTGGTAAAGTCAACGCCTGCCCCAACCGCGCCAACCGATGACTTTACACTTGAGCCAGAGACCGACTGATTTTCGCTGAGGAGTGCGCTGGCGTGGTATAGTCAAGCCTATCTGAAATCGCTTTGCAACCACAGGCATTGACAGCAACGATGGTCGGTTCAAGTTTGTCTCCGCAGGCTTACGATTTCTTTTTTCGCAGTACCGCCGATGGCATCCTTCTCGCCAATGAACAGGGCATTATCGAGGCGGTGAATCCGGCGGCGGCGGCTATGCTGGCCATCAAGCTCGATGATCTCATTGGCACGACACCGGACAAACATTTCAATACTAACGCAGCAATGATGAATTTGTTCTCACGCAGCGGCGATCAACTGCTCGATGTGCGCTTACCAAGACGACGATTAGCGGCAGGCATCGCTACCACGTTAGAAAGCGGGCAGCGCATCATCATGCTGCAAGACATCACCGAGAAACGCGAGTTAGACTCGCGCCGTGAAGCCCTGATTCGCGCTATCGCTCATGACCTGCATAACCCATTGTCGGCGCTCACAGGCTTTGCCGATCTCATTCTCAAGTTGGGCACGCTGAACGAACAGCAAAATAG
>JACMMD010000580.1 GCA_014379235.1 Anaerolineae bacterium | reverse complement strand
CCGCAAAATCAAAACGGATAATAGAAAGTTGTTTTTGTTGCCAGCTTTGTAGATAAGCGGCAGATTTCACCTCGATTTTCTTTTCGCGGTAACGCAAATCAACAGCGTCCCACTCTTTGCGCGGTTTGTCGAGAACTCCTAAAGCAGCGCCAACAAGAAATTCGGCTAAGACTGAACGGTTCGCATTGCTCAAAATATCTGAATAGGCCCATGCCCAAAAATCGCCAACAGTAAGCGAACGAGTACCTTCGATTGGCGTTTCTGGCTGGAGTTTTTTCATAGTAAAAGCTACTTCACCCCGAACAGGCCCGCCGCTTTCGTGCGGCTGCCGCCCCACGCTTCGACTTCCGCTAGACCCGCGATACCCTTATGATAGACCGGGCTGTCGGTATCCAGCGGCAGAGTCACCACGCGCCCCGTTAAACCGGAGAGGTATGCGCCGAGCGCGATTTCCAGCGCCCGTTTGCCGGCCCGCGCAGGCATGACCGGATCGCGTTTTTCTTCGATGGCGTCGCGGAAATCTTCCCATAGCTGCGTGAATGAACGTGCGATGTTGTCCATATGGGTCGGCATGTTGTCGAGGACGTAATCCTGCCGCTCCCAATGCTTATCGACGCTGTAAAGTTCCTGCGGGCGACTAAAGCCGCTCGTCTGATCTTGCTGATAGCGCATACGGATTTGGCCGTCGCTGCCCGACAGATCGACGCCGCCGACACCTTCGCCCCAACCCATGTGAATCGCGCCGTAACCGCTCGGAAAGGCGATTTGCAGCAGCGCGGTATCTTCGACTTCGGGCTTACGATCCCTATATTCGAGCGCGTCCACAAAAGCCATCACCTGATTGGCGCTCTCACCGAACAGCCATTCAGCCAGATAGACTGCGTGAATCATGTCCATCAACACGCCGCCCCCCGCCGCCATGTGATGCCGCCAATCGGACTGGTATTCCGCCGCGCCGGGATTGTCGATCACGCCGAGAAAGTGCATCATGGCAACGCGAAGTTGGCCGATATTGCCCGCGCCGATGAGCTGCTTCATCAGCTTATACTCCGGCAGATACACGTAGTTATGCACCATGCCAAAGATCAAATCCGCCTTATCCGCCGCGCGCACGAGTTCATCAGCAATCGCGGGCGTGGTCGCAATCGGCTTCTCGGCGAGGACATGCTTGCCTGCCGCGAGAGCATTCAACACAATCTCGCGCCGGAAGCCCTGCGGCACTGTGATACACACCGCCTGCACGTCTTTGCGCGCCAGCAGATCGTGATAATCAGCATACAGCGCGTTCTCCGGCAGGCTGAACCAATCCTGCCCGATCTTGCGCCGCGCTTCGGTCACGTCCGCCAGTGCTACGAGTTCCACATCTGGCAGCGTCGTCAACGCGGGCCGATGTCCATAGCTGACCACATTGCCACATCCGATAAGTCCGACGTTTAGCGCCATTCGCTGCTCCTAATCAGTCCTGAGTAACGGTTTCTGAGTTTTGAGTGCGGAGTGAAAACTCCGCACTAAATGATGAATTTTCCTGCTTCGTAGCAAAGTTCGCCGTCGGCGTAGACCTTGCCCTGCTTCAAATCGCACACCATATCCCAATGTAAACCGGAGTCGTTCGAACCGCCCGATTCGGGATAGGCGCTGCCAACGGCCATGTGCATCGTGCCGCCGATCTTTTCATCGAACAGCGTTTCGCCCATCGCCCGCGTGATACCGTAGTTGAGTCCGAACGCGACTTCGCCAACGTTGCGCGCACCTTCATCCATGTCCAGCATCGAGATCAGGAAGTCCTGCCCTTTGCTGGCCGTCGCTTCGACCACGCGCCCATTTTTGAAGGTCAACCGCGCACCTTCTACCGTGTTGCCGTTATACACCGCCGGATAGGTGAACTGCACCGTGCCGCTCACCGAGTCTTCAATCGGCGCGCTGAACACCTCGCCATCGGGGAAGTTGACCTCACCCGCACAGCTAATCCACTTGCGCCCGCCGACGCGGTAAGTCACGTCTGTGTCCGGCGTGATGATGTGAATCTCATCGTGCTTCATCAAGAAGTCTGCGATACGCTGCTGGCTGGTTTCGATCTCGCGCCACGAGGCCGCCGGATCAGGATGATCGAGCAGGCAGGCTTTGTAAACCACATCTTCGTATTCGCTCAACGACATGCCCGCATCCTGAGCGTAAGCGTGAGTCGGGTACAGCGTCAGCACCCAACGCAACTCACCGACTGCGGCACGCGCATCGAAACGCTTGCCCAACGGCGCACGAGCCGCCTGACTTTTCGCCAGCCTTTTCGGGTCGATGGTAGTATAAGCGCGAGTGTTCTCTTCAGACAGGATGTGCAATTCGGCGTCGAAGTATTCCGCCGCCTGTTTCTCGAGTTCCGACACGTACTCAATCTGAGCATCGCTGCCGTCGCGCAGCGTGATTTCGCGCAGATCGTCGCTGTAGTAGCGCACTGTAATCAACGCTCCGGCGCGGGTGGCTTCACGATAGCACTCGCGGATGAGCGGTGCGGCAATCGTCCCGCCGCCGATCAACAGCTTTTGACCCGGCTTGACGCGGAGCGAGTAATTAATCAGCACATGCGCCATCTTCTCATGGCGAATATCGGTCATCTGAAATCCTTTTAGTAATGAGGTTCGAGGCACGAGGTTCGAGAAAAAGCATTTTCCCTCGAACCTTGAACCTTTAGCCTTGAACCTACTTAAAATCCACCCTGCGCCTCAACCAACGCGAGCGCTTCTTCGAGCGTCGGCATATCGTTGGCACAGCCCTGCCGCGTGACGACAATCGCGCCGGTTGCGTTACCCATGCGCGCCGCTTGTCCCCAGTCCCATCCCTGTAAATGACCGTAGATAAAGCCGCTGGCGTAAGCATCGCCCGCGCCGAGTACGTTCAGCACTTCCACATGGAACGGCGGCGCGTCATACACTTTGCCGTCGGTGGTATACACCGTTGAACCCGCCTCGCCGCGCTTGAACACCACCGCTTTACGAACGCCAGCCAGCAGCCGCGCTACTGCATCTTCGGCGGTTTGTTCGCCAGTCGCCGCTTTGATCTCGTCCTCTGTGCCGATGGCGATGTCACACAGCGGCAGCGTCACGCGAATCGTCATGCCAAAAGCGCGGGCATCATGCCATTGATCGGGGCGATAGTCGATGTCCAGCACAACCTCAGTATCGACCTTGTGCGCCAGTTCCGCCGCGTACTGCGTGGCACTGCGGCTCGGCTCTTTGCTCAAGCCCGTGCCGCTGATGAGCAGCAACCGGCTGTCAGCGATAGGCGTAGCCAGCACGTCGTCAATCGTCAGCGCGAT
>JACMMD010000579.1 GCA_014379235.1 Anaerolineae bacterium | reverse complement strand
TTATAGCTATTGGCTTGGCGGAGCGCTGTCGGGGTCACGCAGATCGGTGGCTTCCGGCGAAAGCTCATCGGTTGAACTGCGATGCCCCTTCTTAACCTCACTAGTGGCCAGCGCGGCCACCAAGAATTGCAGCCGTCGGCCACCGATTGACATCGTATCCCACATAATCGCCCGCAGCGCGCACATCGCCAACGCCGTGTAATACTCTGTCCAGTCGGAAGGGTCAGCAAGGCAAGTCTGCGCGATTTCACGTACCGCCGCTACAGAGGCCATGGCGGCGGCGATGCTAACGCTACCTTCTACAGTTGAAAGATCGGTGTGATCGTTCAGCGCATCGACGTAGCGCAGCACTAAGCGGGCAACGTCCCAACTTTCGCCCGCAATCGGCATGACGACTTCGCTCAAAAGGCTAATTTCCAGCATGGCCCAATCGAACAGGGTGTGACCATCTCGCGCCTGGGCGAAATCGATTAAGCCTGCGCTGTTGTGCGGGCCGATGAGAATATTGCCGAGGTGCAAGTCGCCATGAATCTTGCTCAACGAGCCATTTACCCAACGGTCAAGCATCTCATCATAAGTCAGCAAAGGGTTGGGCAGCTTTTCAACCGGGCCTGCGTTGATGGCCAGTTCTTCGTAGCGCACGTCGAAGTCGGGTTCTAATGCCCGAACCGCGTGCAGCAGGGCCTCATGGCGGGTTTTCCACACACGTCCCGAAATACGCTCGATGGTTTCGCCCCGAAAATGCATATCCGCTTCGAGGTTCAGTCCGCGCATTTCGATTTTGTAGGCGCGTTTGGCGGCCTCTGTACCATGACCGATAGCCAAGCGCATGGAATTCGATTCGCGGTCTACACGCTGAACGACGAAGTTTTCCAGCGAGACAAGATCGCCGAACTGAATCTCGCGTAGTCGGGCGCGGCTGATCGGAATAGACAGGACGTGCGCGCCGGGGGGCACTTCATCGCCGGCGATAAGTTCTAACGTCAGCAGGGGCGGAAGCAGCCAATCATATTCCTGCCATACCTGAAAGCGATATGGGCGGCGCTGCTGCCACCACGTTTTGCCGAAGAACGGGAATAACTCGGTTCGCAGCCAATTGCCAAGACGGTCTGCGGGAAGATCGCGGGCTGCCGCCAACAGGTCGTGCGGCGAGTTGTCGTCTGCATCGGCGGTGAGGAACGTATATTTCACGCCGGCCAGTTCGGAGATTTCCGGCGCGGTAGGCGCATCTTCCAAGCGGGCGGTCAGCGGTGGCAGCGTCCCTTTGACGTGGGTTTCGTAGCGCTGTGCCTCATCAAGAATGTTATCCGTGTGGTCGATTTTCACGACGACGGACGTATCCTCGCGGTTGTCGGCATGGATGGGCGTTGCCACGAGCACAAGCGCCTGTGTATGACCGCCTGTCAAACGGCGCTCGATGCGGATTTGAGCGTAGTTATTGAACATGCGCTGAAGGATAAAACGCTCGTCGCGGCTGAGGGCGTAATCGCGGTCATAATCCGGCCCAAAGTCAATCGCCACATAGGGGCGCTCAGACTGGTTGTTGAGCGTGTGGGTTCGGGCGGCGTGAGACAGCTTGGACATATCCAGCGCCAACCCGCGTAAAACTCGTGTCGGGATGCTGTCGTTTTCGTCTAGAATAGCGGTCAGCAGATCACGCTCATTGATGTCACGGCGACCTTCCTCAAGCGCGATGTCATTGGCGATACTCATCACCACGTCGGCGCGTGGACTGTTGGGGATGCCGGCCCATAGGCGACGTTTGCCGCCTTTGCCGATCTTGCGGCGCACCGCGTCGATGACATATTCCGGCGTCACACCCTGTTCTTCAAGGATTGAGCTGCCAAGCCCGCCTTGAATTTCAAGCAGCGCGACGAATAGATGTTCCACGCCGAGATAGAAATGGCGCATCCGATGAGATTCCTGCCGTGCGTTGATGAGGATGTCTTTGAGAGCAATCACAGCCATTATGCGTTACTCGTTTGGCTGGATACGCAGCCATGTGCGCCCGACGCGAAACAATTGGCCGGGATTGATGGGTATCGTGCCGCTGACACGGGCATCTTCGTTGGAGATGTCATCTATAAATGTGCCGTTCTTGCTGTCGCAGTCTTCTAGCCACCAACGATTGTCACGGAAGTGTAGGTAGGCATGGTGGCGAGACATATAGGTGTCGTTGCGTAGACAGATGTCATTATCATCGCGGCGGCCAACGGTCAAACTCCAAGCATTCTTGTCGAGTTTGCCTTTTTCGTCAGCGCTGCAATTGAGAACGAGTCCATCCTCAACGCCGCTCATAATCATCACATCAAGTTTGTAATTCAATTGCACCTCCCAATCCATTATAGCAAGAAAACCAGCCTGCGGACGGGTTAGCGTCTAACCTATGTGAGAGAACACTAAGGCTCGTCAATTGGCTCTTTGCCGGGTGCTTGCTTTGAGTAAAAATCTATGTTAGAGTTTCTATTCAGAAGCAAGAACTGTAGTTGCTGTTTAACAACTGAATAGTTTCTTGGATAGATCTTATCCAGAGCGGTGGAGGGAACGGCCCTATGAAACCGCGGCAACCCCCGAGGCGTCGGGAAGGTGCCAAGTCCGTCAGAGTTAATCTCTGAAAGATGAGCGCGTTGCCTGATATTTGATATATCAGGGCACTTACTCAAAGACTCCATTAGTCTTTTTGTTTGTAAAGCGTACCCGGACTTGGTTTAACTGAGTTCGGGTTTTTTATTTCTTGGACTAGGCAGTAGTGAGCGATTGCGGTGAAGGAGACGAGCGTCATGGTAGCGATAAGGGATACTCAGACCGTGTTGGATGACGAAACGCTGACGACGCAAATGGCAAGCAGCAGCGCGGTGGTTGAAGCGCCTGACGCAACCGTCGAAGCTGAGGTCGCGGTAGAAAATGGCGCTATATTTGCGCCTGCTCCGCATGGCAGCAGCACGCGCGCCGTGCATGGTGGCGTTCATCGGCGCAAGGCTTTTAACGCGCTGACGATGCCGATTGTGCAAACAGCGACCTACACGTTTGGCGATACACAAGAACTTATCGACTTCATGCAGCGCAAAACATGGGGCGATGGCGATGAGCGCGAAGAATACGGGCGCTATGGCAACCCGACAGTCGCCGCTGTCGAACATAAATTAGCGGCGCTGGATGGCGGTGAAGACGCGGTGCTGTATGCGTCGGGCATGTCGGCGGTTACTTCGCTGCTGCTGTCAGTGCTGCCCGCTGGAGCACATGTCATCATGACGGATGATTGCTACCGCCGAACTCGCCAATTCTGCCTGACGTTTCTAAAGCGGCTCGGCATCGAATCGACGGTTGTGCCGATGGGCGATTACGAGGCGCTGGAAAAGGCGATCATCCCCAAGAAAACGCGCTTCATCATCTCTGAAAGCCCGACCAATCCTTACCTGCGTGTCGCTGACCTTGAACGTATTGTCGCGCTGGGGCAAAAGTACCGCGTTCGCACGATGATCGACAGCACGTTTGCTACGCCTGTCAACCAACGCCCGCTTGAGTGGGGCATTGATTTCGTCATTCACAGTGCGACCAAATATTTGTCCGGTCACAATGACCTGCTGGCAGGTGTGGTCGTTGGCCGCAAAGATCGCATCAAGGCGCTGCGTGATGCTCGTGGGGTGCTTGGCGGCGTGGTCGATCCACAGAACGCTTATCTGCTTGATCGCGGCATTAAGACGCTGGGTGTGCGCGTCAAACAAGCAAATCAAAACGCGATGGCTGTGGCGCAGTTCTTGGAAGGGCATCCGCGTATCGAGCGGGTATGGTATCCGGGATTGGAATCGCACCCCGATTACGCTATTGCTGCGGCGCAGATGACGGGCTTCGGCGGGGTGGTGAGCTTCGAGGTCGTCGGTGATCTACAGGCGACGAGCCAGTTTATTGATCGGCTGAAAATTCCGTATATCGCGCCGAGTCTCGGCGGCGTGGAAAGCCTGATCGAGCAACCCGCGCTGATGAGCTACTACGAAAAGACGACTGAGGAGCGGTTAGCGCTGGGCATTAAGGATAATCTTGTGCGCTTTGCTATCGGCATCGAAGACACTGACGACATCCTGAACGATCTCGATCAGGCGTTGGCGAATTAGGTAATCAGTCGTCAGTGAATAGTAGTCAGTTACTAGAATTTTGCTGATAACTGACTACTGAAATGCTGATTACTGTTATGCGCTGGCGGTTTCGTGCGGCTCTAAGATCGCGCGCAGCATGTCAACGTTTGGCTCGGAACGATGCAGACGGTTCGGATAGGTGGCGGTGATACCTTTGAGATCGCCGTCGTGATAGTCGATAGTGGCTTCGGGGTCTTTGAGAATATGCCCCGTGAGGATGCCGACGACGGTTTCGTTTGACTTAATCACGCCCGCATCAACCAGCTTACGCACACCCGCTAATGAACAGCCGGATGCGGGTTCACAGCCGATGCCCTGACGATCAATCAGCGCTTTCGCGTCCATAATTTCCTGATCGGTCACTTGCTCAACCACGCCATTTGTCCAGCGAATGGTTCGCATGGCTTTGCGGGCGTTGACCGGGCTGCCGATCTTGATAGCGCTGGCGACGGTTTCGGCGTGCATAGGTTCGTATTCGGTGAAGTTGGTCTGGTAACTGCGGTAGAGGGGGTTTGCACCTGCGGCTTGAATGATGGCAAGGCGCGGCATTCGATCAATGAAACCGAGTTCGTAGAGTTCATGCAGGGCTTTGCCGAAGGCAGAACTGTTGCCGAGATTGCCGCCGGGACAGACAATCCAATCGGGAACTTGCCAGCGAAGCTGCTGAATCGTCTCGAACATGATCGACTTCTGCCCTTCCAAACGGAAGGGATTGACCGAGTTCAGCACGTAGATGTCCAGCGCTTGCGCGACTTCGCGCACGAGTTCAAGATTACGGTCAAAGTCGGCGGAGATTTGAATGGCTGTCGCGCCGTAGGCGATGGCCTGCGCCAGCTTGCCAAGCGCGATGTCTTTGTTTTGGAAAAAGACGATGCCTTCCAACCCTGCGATGGCGGCATAAGCGGCGAGTGATGCCGAAGTGTTACCCGTCGAGGCGCAGGCGACACGCTTCATGCCAAGCACACGCGCCTGTGTGAGACCGCCCGTCATGCCGCGATCTTTAAATGAGCCTGTCGGGTTTTCGCCTTCGTGCTTGAGATACAGCGTTTCGACGCCGGCCCACTGCGCTAATTTCGGCGCGCGGTAAAGGTTTGTGTTACCTTCAGGGCGACTGACGATAAGATCATTAGAGACGTTGGGATAGATCAGTTCCTTATAGCGCCAAACTCCGCTATTATAGGGCGCTTCCAACGTACCGAGACGCTGATCAAAAGTGTCATGGGTGATGGTTTGGCGCAGCGTGTCCAGATCGTGACATAAATCCAGTAAGCCGCCGCAGCGCTCACAGGTATAAATTACCACGTTTACCGGATATTGCTGACCGCAGTCCATACATTGTAATATGCTGCTCGACATCGTGTTTTCACCCGCGATATGTGCTTGCTTATGGGCAGAAATGCAGAATACGTTAAGGATAACACGTCGATGACAACCTATGCTAGAGCAGAAGCCTACGCGCCCGCGACGGCGGCCAATTTAGGCGTGGGCTTCGATATTATGGGGCTAGCCCTCTGCGAACCGGGTGACGTGGTGCGGGTCGAATTGGCAAGCACAGAGCAGAACGGCGGTAGTGGCGTTCGCGTGATGGGGATCACGGGTGACGCCGGACGGTTAACTTACGACGCGGATAAGAACACGGCGGCGATTTCAGCGAATGAAGTCTTGAAAACGCTCGGTGTTCCGCATAGGGTGAATCTCTGGCTCGATAAGGGGCTGCCTTTGGGTAGTGGATTGGGTAGCAGTGCCGCTAGTGCGGTGGCCGGAGCACTGGCGGTGAACGCGCTGTTTGGCGAACCGTTGACACTTGATGAGCTGTTATCAGCAGCGATGGAAGGCGAGGCGGCGGTCAGCGGCTACCATGCCGATAATGTGGGTCCGTGTTTGTTCGGCGGAATTACGCTGATCGGTGGCCTCAGCGCCGATCAAATTTATCGACTGCCCGTGCCGAAGCGGTTAGTATTGGCCTTAGTTACGCCGAATGTTGAAGTGTTGACGGCGCTGGCGAGATCGGTTTTGCCGAAGACGGTCACCATGCGCCAGATGATCGCGCAGACGGCGGCGGTTGCACGGTTGGTGGATGCGCTGCATCGGGGGGATATTGCGACGATGGCGGCGGCGATGGAAAGCGACGGCATCATCGAGCCTGCGCGGGCACATCTCATGCCGATGCTGGCCGAAGTTCGGGCGGCGGCGAAAACGGCGGGTGCGCTCGGTGTGGTCATCAGCGGAGCGGGGCCAACATTGTGCGCCGTCTGCGACGACGAAGCCATCGCGCAAGAAGCTGCCGAAGCGATGCAGGCGGTCTATGACGCGGCGGGGATCGGTGCGACAGCCTGCGCGACCCGCGTGGCGGCAGATGGCGTTGGGGCGCGAGTGTTAAAGGTCGAGTAAATGGCTCAACTACCCGAAATTCTTGATCTGGTCATGATGGAACTGCGGCGGCGCATCGACGAGTCATGGGATGCTGATGAGACAATGCCATCAGCCGATGCGCTCGATAGTCCATTAGGGCATCTGGTGACGGCGTTTGGTCTTTGTACACGCGGAAATGAGACTCACAAACGCTTGACGCGGTTGACAATTTTCGCGGCGCGTCGGGCGCTGCCGTGTTGGGAACTCTACGCTAACAATCGAGAGCCGCATCAGGCAATTGATGCCGCTCAAGCATGGCTGCTAAAAGGCGATGAGGCCTACAGTTTGTTAGAGCTGCAAAAATTCAGCACTCCGACTGCGCCAAGTATTCATGGGGCGCCGCTTGTAGGAAAGCAGTTCACCGATACCGTTCTGGCGGGAGTGGCTGCGGCCTATGCGGCGGAATTGGTGATGAGCGCCGATGCGATTACGGCGGCATATGGACTGAGCGCCGCTGACAAAGCGTTCGACTTGTCGCCAATCGGCAAGGGGCGGGCGTTGTATCGTCAATGGCTGCTAGATGTGGCTGTGCCTGCGGCCTATGCTCAACGCGAGCTGACGAAGGAAGAACTCGGTAATCCACCTGCCGTATAATAGCGGTAACGAGTTTGAGGGTTGAATATGGTACTAGAGAAAAAACGGGTCACTGCTGAAGAATTTGAACACTTTGTCGAACTGCCGGAGAATTCTGAGCGGCTGTTTGAGCTTATTGGTGGGGAGATTGTCGAAGTGCCGTCGAATCCATATTCATCAAAGCTAGGAATGCGTTTTGGCCGTCATATTGGTAACTTTGTCGATGAAAACGATTTAGGGCATGTAACGGGCGAACAAGGCGGTTACATGGTTTCCGGTGAACGTTATGCGCCGGATGTAGGGTTTATCTCCAAGCAGCGTCAGCCGGAACTTCCACGCAAAGGCTATAACCCTCTCGCGCCGGATTTAGCTGTTGAGGTCGTATCACCGACTGATAGAGAAGATCGCTTGAGTATAAAGATAGCGAATTACCTCGCCGCCGGAACGGTGGTTTGGGTTGCACGTCCAGAGTATAAAGAGGTTGAGGTTTACGTGCCGGGCCAGCCCGTGAAGATCGTGGATATGAATGGCGAGTTAGATGGCGGAAGTGTACTCCCGGGGTTTAGGTTGGCGGTAAAAGATATATTCAGAGACTAACCAATTTGTTTGTGAAATTCAGGACAAAGTGATATAATTTCTCACAAAGGTGGTTATATCTTTGATTCGCAGCGGCAAGTTAGAATAGCCTCACTTTTGTAGTGTTTTAAACGAGTGAAAAGATTTGCGTATGGCTGAACTGGTTAAAAATTACATCGGCGGTGAGTGGGTGGCGGCGCGTTCGGGCGAGACGTTCGACACCTTCAACCCCGCTACCGAAGAACTGATCGCGTCTGTGGCCAAGAGCGGCGCGGCTGACGTTGACGCAGCGGTGAAAGCCGCGCAAGCGGCGTACAAGAAATGGCGGCTCACACCTGCGCCGCGTCGTGGTGAAATCCTGTTCCGTGTCGCTCAGGCGCTGCAAGATCGCAAAGAAGAACTTGCGCGGTTGATGACGCAGGAGATGGGCAAGGTCATCACGGAAGCTCGGGGCGACGTTCAAGAAGCCATCGACATGGCCTTCTACATGGGCGGGGAAGGTCGGCGTCTGCTTGGTTATACCGCGCCTGTCGAGATGCCGAATAAGTTCGGTATGGCCCTGCGTGACTCGGTGGGCATTGTCGGCCTCGTCACCCCTTGGAACTTTCCGGTGGCTGTGCCGAGTTGGAAGATTCTTCCGGCGTTGATATGTGGTAACGCGATTGTGTGGAAACCCGGCGAAGATACACCCGCAGTAAGCGCGATGTTTGCACAGGCTTTCGCTGATGCAGGACTGCCGGAAGGCGTTCTGAATCTGGTGGTTGGCGCGGGTGAAACAGGCGCGGCGCTGGTTGAGCATCCCGCTGTGCGGATTATCTCGTTTACGGGTTCGACCAATACGGGCTTGAATGTCTACACCAAAGCCGCCGCACTCGGTAAGAAAGTCACGCTCGAAATGGGCGGCAAGAATGCCATCATCGTTCTGGATGATGCAAATCTCGAACTCGCGGCAGAGGCTATTTTGTGGAGTGCGTTCGGAACAACCGGCCAGCGCTGTACGGCAACCAGCCGCTTGATCGTTCAACGCGGCATCAAGCCAAAGTTGGTCGAGGCGCTGGTCGAGCGCACTCGAAAGCTGACCGTCGGCTATGGTTTGGATGAGTCGGTACAAGTTGGGCCGCTGGTCAACCGCAAGGCGCTGGACAAAGTTCAGAGCTACATGGATGTGGCCAAGGGCGAGGGTGTCAATATTCTGATTGGCGGTTCGCGGCCTAAAGACCTCGATAGGGGTCACTTCTTCCTGCCGACGCTGTTTGGCGATGTGACGCCGGACATGCGCGTGGCCCGTGAAGAAATCTTCGGGCCGGTACTGTCGATCATCGAAGTTGAAACGATGGAAGAAGCCGTTGAAGTCAACAACGATGTGGCTTATGGGCTATCCAGCAGCATTTTCACTGAGAATGTGAACACTGCTTTCCGCGCTATCCGTGACCTGACGACGGGTATCGTGTATATCAATCATGGCACGACGGGGGCGGAGATTCAGTTCCCGTTCGGCGGCACACGCGGCACGGGTAATGGGATGCGTGAGGCGGGGCAGTCGGCGCTGGATTCGTTCACCGAGTGGAAGTCGGTTTATGTCGATTACAGCGGGCGTTTGCAGCGCGCACAGATCGACACTGACGCTATTCTTGGTGAGAACTAGCCCAAGATGAATAAGGTAGATGTTGGTGAGACTTTTGTTGTCGGCTCCCATAACTTGCGTTAAACTCTGAGAATGCAAGACGAAACACCACTGTTACCTCCCTTATATTGGGAAGCTACGTTTGAGATCGTCCTGACTTTGATGGACGTGTATCCAGATATTGATGTAGAGCAAGTCGGTTATGAGCAGTTGTACCGGATGATAGTCGCGCTACCGGGTTTCGCGGACGACCCTGAGTTGGTTAATGATGGGATACTGCGAGCGATTTTGCGGGAGTGGTTTGAGGAGAAGAATCCCCTATGAGTGAATTGGACTTGCGTCAGTTACACGATACGCAGTTCCCTGTCCCGATGGAAATGCAGAGCAACATCGCCGTCACCAGCTTGAGCCGTATCTACAACTGGTCACGGCGTTCTTCAATGTGGCCGCTGCTGTTCGGGTTGGCGTGCTGCGCGATTGAAATGATCGCTACGGCATCGTCGCGCTTCGACTTCTCGCGCTTCGGCATGGAAGTTATGCGCGCCAGTCCACGTCAGTCGGACTTAATGATCGTCTCCGGCACTGTCACCAAGAAAATGGTCGTGCCGATTGTGCGTATTTACAACCAGATGCCAGAGCCGAAATATGTGCTGGCGATGGGCGCATGTGCCAGCGGCGGCGGCCCCTTCAAAGAGGGCTATAACGTCGTCTCCGGCATTGATAAATATCTGCCTGTCGACGTGTATGCTCCCGGCTGCCCGCCGACCCCGCAAGCGCTGATTTTCAGTTTGATCGCGCTGCAAAAGAAGATCGACGGCGACTCGCTGGCCAGCTTGAATGATGTGCCATGGTACGGCGCAGGCCCATCCGAGCCATCGCCCATTCCCATTCTGGGGCCGGACATTATTGACCCGCGACAAGTGGAACTCATTCGTCGCCAAGCGGAACTCGCGGCGGCGGGTCAGCCGCATGGCCGCCGTATTATTCCGCCAGAAGCGCTCATTCGCAGCAAGCCGCAGACCGTCGGGGCGCGCGTTGCCGCCGCAAGCGGTGGTACGGCTGTCGCGCTTGCGGCGGGCGGAGATGATCCGGCTAAGGAGATGCGGATGGCTAAACGG
>JACMMD010000056.1 GCA_014379235.1 Anaerolineae bacterium | reverse complement strand
ATCGCACCAGATACCGTCGATTTGCGGGTAAGCGGTAATCAGGTCGGCCATGACAACTTTGGCGCGATCTTCTTCCCAATAGGCATCGCGGAACGCCAGCGTTTCGATACCGGCCTCAGCGAGAATGGCTTCCGATGCTGCCCATGCTGCCGCCGTGTACGAGTTCCCCGGCAGGCCACCGAGCGCGACAATGCTGCCCTGTCCACCGAGCGCGTCACGCAGCCATTCGCCCAGACGAGCGCCCTTGTTGGCGGGGTCTGTGCCAAGATAAGCCGTGTAATCCGTGCCATCGACGGGCAGGTTGAAGGGGATGGTGACGATGCCCTCTTGGGTGGCTTCGCGCAGCACGGGCGCAACCGATGTGCCGGAGTTGGGGATGGTCAGGATGGCATCGACGTTCTGCGCCATCAGGCTTTCGATGTCCGCGACCTGCTTGTTGTTGTCGCCCTGACCATCGACGATAATCAGCTCACCGATTTCAGGGTGCCGCGCTTGTTCGCGGGCGATGTAGGCTAGAGCCATGGCGCGCCACGAATTGCCCGAAAAGCCGTTGCTAAAGCCGATGCGATACGGCGGTTCTTTGGCATAGGATGCTACGTCAACGGGTTCACCCTGCTCCAAGATCGTCGCTTCGGAGATGATGTCGCGCATCGCTTCGGCGGTGGCTTCGGGCGTTGCGTCTTGTCCTAAAACGATTCCGTGCGCGGCTAGAAATGCCGCCGCGCTGCCACCAGCCGATAGGGTCAAAAACTGGCGGCGTGTCAAGTTCCCAAAACGTTTGCTTCTCATCGTAGAATGTCCTCTCTAAGCGAACTATTTTCGAAATTGGTTCACCGGACGCGGCGATAAACACACGTCCGAACTGTACCCGCTGTTTACTTGGCTGATGAATGGCTGGTACGGGCAAGGCATGCCTTGCCCCTACACCAGATTGCTACATCGAGCCAATTATTTACGGCCTGTGCCCGCGTCAACGATGCGGTAGGCCAGCACACTGAGCGCGATAATCACGCCCTGTAAAATGAACTGCACGCCGTTGGAGACACGCAGGATATTCGTAACGCTGTTCATCTCGGTGATGAAAATTGCGCCGCCGATGGCCGCGATCACACTGCCGCGTCCACCCGTTAAACTCGTGCCGCTGACGACAGCCGCCGCGACGGATGTGAGCAAGAATTGGTCGCCAATGCCGAGACTTGGCAAACCAATGTAGGCCGTAATCAGCAGCCCGCCAGCAGCCGCCATTAAACTGCACAGTACATAGGCCGAGATGGTAATGCCCTCGACGTTTACGCCCATTAGTCGGGCGGCGCGGGGGTTAGCGCCAACCGCGTACAGTCGGCGGCCATAGACGGTTCTGCGGGTGATGAATGCCACCAGCAGCGCCAGCGCCAGCCAGACGAGGGTACTCACCGGAATGTTGCCGAAGATGTGTTCCTGTCCGAAAGGCGTGAAGGTATCCGCCGCAGAGCCGCGTGGAGCGCCGTTTGTATACACCAGCGCCGCGCCGAACAGGATGAAGTTCATGCCCAGCGTGACGATTAGCGGTGTGATTCGCAGGATGGCGACGAGAAAGCCGTTGACCGCGCCGATCATCGCCGCGAGAACGAGGCATATCAACACCGCAGGTACGACGTTAGCGGGTTCGCCGTTCATAACGCTGGTGGAGACGATGTTCACCAGCGTGACCATACTTGCTACGGAGAGATCGATGCCGCCAACCAGCAGCACAATCGTCTGCCCGATGGCCACCGCGCCCAAGAACGCGGCCACTTGCAGCACGTTGCTGATCTGGCGCACGCTCATCATGTTGGGTTCGATGAGTCCGGCGATGATGTACAGCGCCACTACCGCGAACCACACCATGCCAACCCGTTGCACGATCTGTAACACAGGATTCGGCGCGGCAATATCGGTCTTAATCTCTGCGCTTGACACAATCTTTTCCTCGAAATAATGCGGCGCTTCTGCGCGAATTCTATATTTATGTGGGCGACACATGTGCCGCCCCTACACAATCGTTTGTAGGAGCACTATGTATCGTGCCCCTACAGTCGTACATTTCAAATATTCATCACGATCACGGACTTCGTATTTTCGTCTGCCGGTGACATGCCCTGCATTGCTAGTAAAACGCTGGTGGTGTCGTTGACGTGGGCCAGCATCACCAAGCGGGCTTGCAGCGCGTTACGTTCGCTGATGGCATCCGCGATCAGTACGTGATATTTGGGCGCGCGTTGGCGCAAACTGGGATGGTTGAGTGTGTAGTCGCGGCTCTCCAAGAGCAGGTCGTTGAGGCTGTCCATCATGCGCTCTAGCACAGGGTTGTGCGCGGCCCGTGCGATATATTGGTGAAAGTTGAGATCAGGCTCTAAAAAATCTTCGTTGTCATCGGCAAGCTGCTGCATCCGTAGGGCTTGAGCGCGTATTTCCTCAAGTTCCGCGTCGCTGCCACGTTCGGCGGCGAAGGCGGCCAACTCCGGTTCGATGATGCGGCGTGCTTCGCATAACGCGAGGATCGAGCCGACACCAATATTCTGAAAATGCTGGCGCAAGCCATCGTCTTCGGGCGCGGGCTGTGCCGCTTGCACGAACATGCCGCGCCCATGCTCAATGCGTATCACACCGAGCGATTCCAGCACTTTGACCGCTTCCCGAATCGAGCCGACGCCGACACCGTACTCGCGGGCAAGCTGGTTGATGCTAGGCAGGCGCTGACCAGCGTCCCATTCGCCCTGCGCCATCCGCAGTTTCATGGCTTCGACAACCGATGTATAAACCTGTGTGGGCTGCTGCGCCATCTGTTGACAGCCTTACGAATTAAATTGATATGATGATATGATGACCATAGCAACTTGTCAAGAAAAATCGTGGGGCGATTTCGATTGCTGGGCAGTCGGTGGCTAGGTTGCATCTACCCTTCTGCCGCCGCTTCGCGTAGTATTGCCCGGATTCATAACCACAAAATACACAGAGGTTTACCCCTATGCGACTTGGCATTGTCGGCTTGCCCAACAGCGGCAAAACCACGATTTTTAACGCGCTCACCGGCCAAACTCTGGAGACGGGCGCAGCAACCAGCGGCCAATTTGAACTTCACACCGCCGTCGTCAATGTGCCGGATGCGCGTGTGGAAAAACTGATTGCCATGTATAAGCCGCGCAAGACAAATTACGCTCGCGTGACCTACGTCGATATTGGCGGGCTGGAAAAGGGCATTGGCGAAGGCGGACTGAGCGGGCAGTTCCGCAACGAATTGTCGCAGTTGGATGGCTATCTGCACGTCATCCGCGCCTTCCCCGATGAGAGCGTGCCGCACCCTTATGAAACGCTCGATCCACAGCGCGACCTCGAAGCGTTGGATAGCGAATTCCTGCTGACCGATCTCGTATCCATCGAGAACCGCATGTCCAAGCTGGCTGACGAACTGCGTGTCAAAGGCAAAAAGGTCGCTGGAGAAGTGGGCAGCGAGGTCGAGTTTTTGGAACGGCT
>JACMMD010000578.1 GCA_014379235.1 Anaerolineae bacterium | reverse complement strand
CGCCGCCGTTAGGGCTGAGACTGTCTCCGTCGCTGCTGCCGATCTGCTGCTGATTCGGGCCAATCAGGCTCACGCTCAGGTCGATTCCGGCGCTCACACCGATCACGCGGATCGTCACCAGATCGCCCTCAACACCGTTGAAGGCATACACCATAACCGGCGCTGCGTTGGTCAGTGTGCCGACAAGCCCACTGCCGTAGCTCATCATGCTGACACCTTGTGCAAGCGCAGGTGCGCCCGTCACTGCGCTGCCGAAAATCATCACGCACACTAGTGCGACAATTGTGATCAAACTGAGCTTAACCTCGTTTGATCCCGTAAAAACTTTCCGAAATAGAGTGTAAAAACGCATGACGACATCTCTCCTATTGAGCAAGCACAACTCACAGCGCGATTTCACGTTCACCGTCTCATGCGCGCTCTGACGTAGATGAAGCATTGTGCTGTGTTGGTGTCGCTCGGAATTTTGCGTTTTCGTAGACATCAATCGTGTGTTCCGTGTGCCTGCTGTATCGGCGGCTGCGGTACTCAATGAGTTAGCGGTTACTAAAGCCGATGTAGGCGTATCGCGTGTCAGCGCGCTGGCGGTGAGTTTTCTGTTATAAGCATCGCCATTGTAGGAGATGTTGATGAGTGGGCCGTGAGGATAGCGTGTCATTCATAGCGATGTGTGCTGCTCAACAGCGACATTCAACGCTGCTGCGTGGTCTGTTATTCAGATAGCAGTATCCATCATAATACTCTCAACATTAAGAATTGTTATAATCTTGTATGGTAGTGATTATAATTGAGAAATAATTGTCGCATTATCCTATTTTTACGTTATAGTAAGTGTATAAACATTACAATTCGATGGCGTTCGTTACAACACATAGGGGCGATACCCATGCAAAAATATACAATTGGTTTCACGAACTTATCTGAAGACGCTGATTTTAGTATTGCCGTAAGAGAAAGCCTCGAAGTGGCTGTAGCAGCCTACCCGAACCTAAGCCTCGTTTGCCTCGATAACCGCATGGATGACGAATGCGCGCTGCAAAACGCGCAAACGCTGGCCGACATGGATGTCGATCTCGCAATTATTTATCATATCAACGAGCGCATCGGCCCTAAGCTGCGAAACATTCTCAACAGCAAAGCGATCCCCATCATCAGTGTAGACATCCCGATTCAGTTTACGAGCTACTTCGGTGTCAACAACGACGAGGCGGGCCGGTTGGCCGGGCTAGAATTGGCGCAGTGGGTAAATGCTCATTGGGATGGGCAAGTGGACAAAGTGTTGGCTATCGTCGAATCGCGTGTGTTGGATGCTGTGCGCGGACGTATCGAGCAGGCAGTGAAAGTGCTGTCCGAACATGTCGCGCTCAACACGAACGATGTTCTGTATATCGACTCTGGCAACGTCCATGACCTGACGCTGGCGCGCGTTATACCTGTTTTGGAGCGCTGGTCATCGCTGCAGCACATCGTTGTGCTTGGCTTCAATGAAGAAAGCACGCTTGGTGCGTTGGAAGCAATCACCCTTGTCGGGCGCGAAGATCGTGTGATCGTCGTCGGGCAAGGCGCAACCAAGAACGGTTTGCAGCGGCTGGCTGATGCCAACAGCCCGCTGCTGGCCACGACCCTCTACAGCCCCGATGCCTATGGTCAGCACCTCGTGGAATTGGCACAGCGCCTGTTCGCAGGCGAACGCATCCCTGCTAAGAACTATGTCGATCTCAACGTTTATACGCGGGCGATGGTCGCACGGGCGTAAACCACAATAACCTTCGTGGAACAAAAAAGCGCTGGCCGTGAGCCAGCGCTTTTTAGATTTTCAACTGCGGAAGCGCTTTCGCAGCCAGCCTTTAATGCCCCACGCCAACGGCAGTAGGCCAAGAACAGTCATGATGATGACCGCAGGCGTTTTGCCGAAAACACGGACGAGGAGCAGCGGTACAAGCTGAAATACACTCCAGTCTTTAGCCTGCCCGGCTTCGGCAAATGTCACCGGGTCTAGCCATGTCCACAGCGCGACGAATAAGAGTAAGCCACCAAGGATCATCCAGACAATTGGATCAATCGGCTTTGCAGCTTCGGCGGCGGCTTGCGCGGCGAGTTCTGCATCGCGCTCCGCCTTGGTTTTGCGCGGACGTTTGCGGTTGGCGGTTGGCTCGCTATCGTTCGTGGTCATGTTTTATTTCATCCATTGGCCCACGATGCCAGCGTTCGACCATCAATCAGGCGCAGCGGCTTGTCCTCTGCCCAGATTTGCACCGCCATCGAAATATCGCTGTTGGAGACTAACAGTCCCATTTCAGCCTTATAGCGCATCGATGCCGCATGGAGATCGCGGGCGCTCTGCACATCGTAGCCACCTTTGGGCGCAATGCAGCGCACGACACTGGTCACGCCATCCTTACGCACGATCAACTGCACATTCTTTTCTTCGGGCTTATTCAGCCGCTTGACCTCGTAGCCCTGCTTCTTGAACATCTGCCCGACGAAACGCTCGAAATCAGCAGGCGACAGCGCGGCCATCTGCGCGGGCGTTTTGACCGCCTGCAAATTCGAGGCGGCTGATAGTGCAGCCGGAAGCGCGGCGGCTTGAGGCGTAATCTGCGGTTTGGGCACGGCGGGTTTCGGTTTCGCGGCGGGCGTAGGCGCTGGTGCGATAGCAACCGGGGAGTTGGGCATGAAGTCCCAATCATCGGGGTTGGGAATCTCATCGTCCATATCGAACGCGGGCGAACCTGACGCAGACACCACCGATGCACTCGCGGCTGGCGCGGTCTCGCTTGCGGCAGCATTGGCGGCCTTCGCTTCAGCCTTGGCGACAGCGGATGCGGCTCGTGCGGCTTGCATCTCGGCAAAGCGACCTTTCATCGCGCCAAATTGGATTGGTGCGGCGGGCACGGCGGCTAATTCGGCGGCGCGTTCGGCGGCGGCTTCGCGTTCGGCGCTCGATTCCGGCGGTAAGCGCCAGCCTTCGATCAGCCAGCTATACAGCGGAACCATGATTATCAGCCCGAAAATAGCAGACATCAGCACGACACCGAAACGCAGCGTGAAGCCCGCATTGCCCATCGCCAACGACAGTAAGATAAGACCTAAAATCGTCGGCGGGATAAAGTAAATCAACGTCCACTTGAGCAGCTCATTGGGCGTATCGTAGTTGAAGCGTGGAGCGCGTCCCAAACGGGCGCGGAAGCCGTGTTGATTATAGAGCCATTCGCGGTAGCGCTGGCTGCGATAGCCGAGAATCGCCGCCGCAGTCGTCACCACGAGTCCGTAAACGCCAAAACTGCCAAGCAGCAGCGCGCCCATAAACCCGAAAAATTCGCGCAGGGCATAGACGATAAGCACGACGATCAACCCGCCGATGGCCCCGCCTGCGATCAAATACAAGCGTGGAAGTGTCTCACGCGCCGAAGGTGAGAACAGCGACGAATCGCTGTATACCTCTTGTCCGGCGAATAACTCGTCCATATCAGGCATGTCGGGGTCAGACGGGACTTGGCTGGCTCGCGCTGGCGGCGCAGATGCTTTTGGTTTAGGGGCATCTTTGGGCTTGGCCGACGGCGTTACACCTACCGCGCCGCGCAGTTCGTCCATATCGAGCGCGCTGGATTCTTGAGCGATTTTGCTCAAGCGCGGCGACGTTTGCGGTGGCAGCGGGGACTCATCGGGAAATAGATCGTTATCGTCGGGAAACAGGTCATCGTCATTGGGAAACAGGTCATCGTCATCGGGCATATCGAGGTCAGACATAACACCTCTCAAGAAAAGTTAATAGTTATCAGTTTTCAGTCGTCAGTTGTTCATCAGTCGTTAGTTTCGCGCATTTTACTAATCACTGACCACTGAGAACTACAGCCTATTATAGAACATACCCGATTCGAGCGGCCTTGTGGCTTGCCGATAGGTACTACTGACGAACACAGCAACATTGTGCAATACACAGCGCTGACTGAGCGCCTACAATGGCTTTCGTTTAGGCTCATGCTCAGAAAGTGTGATCTTGTAGGGGCAAGGCATGCCTTGCCCCTACCCAGAAAACGTTTCGCACTCGTTTTGAAAAAGAGCCTTCGTTTAAATACAATGACTACCGCGCTCGAAAGGCTGGAGATTTTGTGAGCGAGAAATTCACTCGCTAACCGCAATGGGGATTTCGTAGTGATCTGCGCCGTCGATCATCAGCCGCTCACCAGTGGCGAAGTTGTACAGCCCCAACGCCAACCGATAACGCCCCGCCACGAGATTTTCGGGAATGGTCAAGCGCGCCTGTGCCCCGACGATGAGTTCAGCGGGGTCATCCCATGCGGCGGTCAATCTCGGCGGCGAAGCGGGATCGTTATGTGATGGAGCGCCATCGAACTGGGCCACAACGTCCAGCGCATCTTCGGGCCACAGGTGGACGAACATTGAATAGTTCTCTGTCGGCGCTGCATCGACACGCCAGTAGGGGCGAAACGTAAGCGTATCACCGGGAGCGATTGGTAGGGGCGACGCATGCGTCGCCCCTACCGCAGAGGTGCCCAAATCGTAGCCTACCAACCGAATTTGATCGCCACCTTCGATGCCGAAAATCACATCCGTTTCAACCTGCGGCGGCAGCATCGCGTAAAAGTCGATGGCGGGGCCAGTGGTTTGCGATGTGCTGGCGATGCTGCGGAGCGGGGTCGACTGCGCGATGAAAGCGTCTAACTGTGCGCGTTCGTCGGCATCGAACAGCGCGGTGTCGCTGGCGCTGATCGCCCAATAAGTCACGCCTTGCGCCGTAAATTCCTGCGGCGACTTGAGCCATGGCCGGCTGTCGAACGCCCAACCGAACGTCGGGCCATCGTAGCCGCTGTATGACCGATCCCATGTGGCGCGTAGGTCGCTGTTTTCCGGCATGAGAATCACGCCGTTGTTGGGAACATAGCGCGTGTATTCGCGCAGCAGCAGCGGCGTCGGCGTAAGTTGGTACTGCTGAATCATGGCAATCGTGCCGGGAAGCAGCGCGACAGCGACGAGGATAGTTAGCAACATACGTAGG
>JACMMD010000577.1 GCA_014379235.1 Anaerolineae bacterium | reverse complement strand
GCGTCAGCGAGTTGGGTCTATCAAGAAGATTTAGCGTTGGCGGCGGTGCTGGCAGCGGAATTGCAACCTGCGGGCGAGATATTCAACGTGGCCGATAATCAGCCTGCGTCGCTCGAACAGTTCATTAGCCAATTCGCAGCCGTGCTTGGTTATGCAGGTAAGCCGGGACGAGTCTCGTCCTTTGGCGAGAGCCGGATGACGGGCAAAAATTGGCGGACGCTGGTTGGTCAATCGACACAGGTGAGCAGTGGCAAGGCACAGGAAAAACTCGGCTGGAAACTCAAAGCGCCGAGCTTCCGCGAAGGCATCGAACAAACGCTGTTAGCGTGGCGTGCAGCGGATTATCAAGCCGAACCATCGGTGTAAATTTTGTAGCAGAGGACATCCTCTGCCATGATTAATCGTGTCAATTTGAGTAAGGATAAGTGGCGAGCAGTATGCTGAAAGCCGTGTTGTTTGATTTGGACGATACGCTGATCGACTGGAGTACCTTTACCGATCAGTGGGAAACGTTGGAGACGGAGCTGCTAGGCGGCGTCTTCGAGTATTTTCGTGCTGAAGTGCAACCGCTGGATGACTTCGAGACCTACGTTCGCCGCTTTATGGAGAACTCTCGCCTGTCGTGGGAAAGCGCCAATGGCAACCTGATCGCGCCACACGTTGGTAGGGTGTTGATGCAAGCAGCGGCGGATATGGGCGCGCCGATTGATAATCTCGACATGGCGCGAGTGTTGGAAGCCTACAAGTGGAAAGCGGTGGTTGGCGTCGCGCCGTTCCCGGAAGTGATCGACGCGCTCAAGGTGCTGCATCAATTCGGCGTTCGCACGGGCATCGTCACCAACGCCTTTCAGCCGATGGCTATGCGCGATGTCGAAATCGGTGAACATGGTTTGCTGGACTATTTCCCTGACTGCCGCATCTCCGCCGCCGATGTGGGCTATCTCAAGCCGCACCCGACGATCTTCCAAACGGCGTTGGACTGTCTCGGCACGAAGGCGGAAGAGACTGTGTTCGTGGGGGATAACCTGACGGCGGACATCGTTGGCGCACAGCGCAGCGGCATGAAGGCCGTGTGGCGTGAGGTACATTCGCGCTTCAACCCGCCATCGGCGTTTCATGAACTTGTGAAGCCGGACGCGACGGTCAATGATCTATCGGCGCTGCCTGCAATTTTTGATGAATGGTATCCCGGTTGGCGTCCCGTCGACAACAGCGGCGCGAATGGGCACGAAGGATAACTAAGTGGTTTTTCTGCCCGCCTCTGACCGCAACTTGATACTCACGGGCTACACCGGGCCGAACCAGCCTGCCATCGGGCGACAGGTGGCGGAGGTGTTAGGCTTGCCGTTCGTCAACGTCGAAGGGCAGATCGAAGATCGCGCCGGGAACAGCATCGAAGAGATCAAAACACTGTACGGCGAGTCGCGCTTAAAGACGCTGGAAAGTGATGTGGTGCATGAAGCGGTGCTCTATCGCGGCGCAGTGATTCGCATCAGCGGCCAGACGCTCCTGCACGGCGATCACTTAGAGCGTTTGCGCGCTACCGGCCCGATCATCTGCCTCGTGGCGGCGGTGGATGCCGTGCTGCAACGGCTGCATCTGGCGCTCGGTGCGCGCTATCATAACCCCGACGAACGTGCATTAGCGTTGGGCAATCTCAAGCGTGAATGGAGCGCACGCAAGCGCGAAGGTGTCTACGAACTCGACGCGACGTACATGAACACCGATCAAGTTGTGGCCAACATTGTCGTGTTATGGCAAGAGTTGGTCGCAGTGGGCGAGGTAAGATAATATTGCGCCGTAGGGGCACGGCATGCCGTGCCCCTACACATAATCATCGAGGGCTAATCACGTCAACAACCGCCAGTGAAAGCAGGTGGCTTGAGGGGAACGGAAAGCCCATCCGCGAACCGAGACGTAAGTGTTGACTAGACAGGTTGTAATAAGCACTCTGGTCGTGGTAGACCACAGCACCTACCGAACGTTCCGCTAATTTGGTAGCCCTGCGAGTGCCTATGTCGAAGCGGTCAGTTGCCCCCGCAAGGGGAGAGCAAGGTAACTTGCACCATGCAATATGTTCCAGTCATCAGCAGCAGCGGACAGCGACTTATGCCCTGTCATGCCGCACGAGCGAGACAGCTTGTTCGGGAAGGCAAGGCTTTGCGACGGTTCGACAGAGGATTGTTCTATCTCAAGCTGCTCAGTCGGGAGACAGGTGTTGTTCAACCGATAGCGGTTGGCATTGATCCCGGCAGCAAGAAGGAGGCGCTGACGGTCAAGAGTGCAGCGCACACGTATCTGAACATCCAAGCGGATGCGGTGACGTGGGTGAAGGATGCAGAGACGCTCAGTACGCAAATGCGGCGAACGCGGCGTGGACGTAAGACACCCTATCGCCAAATGCGAGCGAACCGCAATCGGGGGCAGATCCGTTTGCCACCATCCACACGGGCAAGGTGGAGTTGGAAGCTGCGTTTGTGCCATTGGCTGACACGATATTATCCGATTGAGGTGTTTGTGGTTGAGGATGTGGCGGCGGTCACCAAGCTGGGTCAACGACGCTGGAATCGGTCATTCAGCCCGCTGGAAGTCGGCAAACTGTGGTTCTATTCAGAGTTGAGCAAACTGGCACAAGTGAAAACGCTGAAAGGTTACGAGACGAAAGCTGAACGCGACAAGTTGGGACTGAACAAATCTAAGCAGAAAATGTCGGACAAATTCGAGGCGCATTGTGTGGACAGTTGGACGTTGGCAAATGCGTGGGTCGGCGGGCATGTTGCGCCGGAAAATACGTTCATGCTGTATATCGTGCCATTACGTTTTCACCGACGCCAACTGCACCTGCTGCAACCTGCAAAAGGCGGTATTCGCAAGCCTTACGGCAGCACCAATAGTCTGGGTTTCAAGCGTGGAAGTTGGGTAAAGCATCCCAAATTCGGTGTGTGTTATGTCGGTGGCACAACGCAAGGAACGATTTCACTGCACAGTCTCCAAACTGGACAGCGACAGACAAAGGTGAAACCCGACACGGTGAAATTCTTGACCTACGCCAGTTGGCGCATACGGAAAGGGGTTTCGGCTTCCGCTGCCAGCTAAAGCAGGCAGTCCCCGCCGAATTTTTCTATGGCGAAATTAAGCATCACGCTAGGGCAGATTAATATCGCGCTGGCCGACGAGCGCAAGAACTACAACACCATTGAAAAGGGCGTCGTTGAAGCGGCACGGCGCGGGTCGCATCTGGTGGTGTTTCCTGAACTGTGGTCGTCGGGCTACGCTCTGCAGCAGGGCAAGGAACTCTCGCACACGCTCGATAAAGGGCTGTTCGCGCAGGTATCGACGCTGGCACAGCAGAACAAAATCAGCATTCTCGGCTCACTTTTGGAGAAGCGTGGTAACGAAGTTGCCAACAGCGCGGCCTTTTTTGCTCCAAGCGGGCGCTTGATGGGTGTCTATCGCAAGATTCACCTGTTCCAACTGATGGACGAACACCGCTTCTTACAGCCGGGAAACGCGCCGTTGATGCTCGACCTGCCATGGGGGCGTACTGGCATCGCCATTTGCTATGATCTGCGCTTTCCTGAATTGTTCCGGCGCTATGCTGTCGATGGTGCGCGCATCTTCATCATTCCGGCGGAATGGCCGTTGGAGCGCATCGAACATTGGCGCACGCTGCTGATCGCCCGGGCCATCGAAAATCAGGCTTACGTGGTGGCCACCAACGCCGTCGGAAAAACAGGCAACAATATCTTCGGCGGCCATTCAATGATCGTTGACCCTTGGGGCAAAATCGTTGTCGAAGCAGGCGAATCGCCGCAGATGGTCACGGCTGAGATCGAGATGGATCTGGTCGAGGAAGTGCGGACGCGCATCCCGGTCTTTGAAGACCGCCGCTCGGATGTGTACTAGCGATCAGCCTGTCAGCATTTCAGCCATCAGCTAAAACAAAACAGAGAGCATTCTAGCCGGAGATTTTAGTCTCCGGTTTTTATTCTGGCGCAAGCGCCCACGTATATCCGCCGTCAGTGGTTCTTAGTGTTCCTCTTCCGTGATGATGCTGGGTACTGATGGACCCCGTATTCGCGTCGGAAAACGCCACCGTCATAAGAGTTGGCACAAACCAGGCAGTG
>JACMMD010000576.1 GCA_014379235.1 Anaerolineae bacterium | reverse complement strand
GCGCTCTCGTTCGCAGAAACACAAGAACAAGCGGCTGAAACCAACACCCTATACGAAATCTCCAGTCGACTTGCACAAGCCAATAGCCGCGCGGAAGTTCTGGAAAGCATCGGCGGTTACGCGCAGTCAAACGGCGCATCTTCAGTGATGCTGCTGTACCTAGATACCGACGAGAACGACAACCCAATATGGGCGGACGTCGTTGCCGATCTAGCTATTTCTGGCACGACTGGCTCGAGCGTGGGGCAGCGCTTCTATCTGCCTGACCTACCTTTCGCTAAATTGTGGATCAGCAACCCGAACAGTCCGCTGCTCATCGACGACATCACCAATACTGATCGCGTCAGTGATCCGGTGACAGTGGGCCAATATACAGCCAACGGCATTTACGGCAGCGCGCTTGTACCGCTGCGCGTGAACAACCGTTGGGTGGGTATGATTGTCGCCAGTTGGGACAAGCCTCACCAGTTCACTGAACTCGACCAACGTATCTACAGCGCCATCGCGCAGCAAACCGCTGCCGTCGTCAACTCGACACGTTTGTTCGAACATACGGAAAAAAGTGCGCGTGAATTGCAAACGGTGACCCGTGTGAGCGCGGCATCGTCCAGCATCCTCAACGTGGACGAACTGCTGCAAAGCGTGGCAGACCTGACCCGCGACGGTTTCAACCTGTATCACGCACATATCTATCTGCTGGACGACACGGGTAAGAACCTCGTGCTGGCGGCGGGCGCTGGTGAAACCGGGCGCATCATGAAGGCTAACCATCACAGCATCCCGGCAGCTCACGAACATTCACTGGTGGCCCGCGCAGCCCGTACCCGGCGCGGCGTTATCGCCAACGATGTGACCAAAGAGCCGGACTTCTTGCCGAACCCCTTGCTGCCAGACACCAAATCAGAACTGGCTGTGCCGATGATCGTCGGTGGTAAGCTGATCGGTATACTGGACGTGCAGTCCGAGCGGCTAGACCGCTTCGATAACGCAGACGCGAATATCAAAAGGACGCTGGCAGAACAGGTGGCTGTGGCGGTACAGAACGCCCGCGCCTTCGAGTATCAACAAGAAGTTTCTGACCGTCTGCGCGAAGTTGACCGCCTCAAGTCGCAGTTCCTTGCCAACATGAGCCACGAACTGCGTACCCCACTCAATTCGGTCATCGGTTATGCCGAAGTGATGCTGGATGGCGACGATGGTGAACTAAGCAGCGAAGCCGTTCAAGACGTGCAGATCATCTACGACAGCGGTAAGCATCTGCTGTCGATCATCAATGACATCCTCGACCTTGCGAAGATCGAGGCGGGTCAGATGCACATTGACCGCCGCGAAGTCAATCTGGTCAAGGAACTGGAAGAGATCATCCGCGCCGGACAGGTGCTGGTGAAGGATAAGCCCGTTGAACTGCTGCTGGTCAGCGACGGTGACTTTGAACATGTCATGGCTGACCCCATCCGTATGCGTCAAATCGTCTGGAATTTGGTCAGCAATGCGATCAAGTTCACCGAGCAGGGCAGCGTCACGCTGCGCTTGAGCGAACGTATTGCTCCAAACACGGCCAACGACAAAGAAGTCTGCGTCCATGTGAACGATACGGGCATGGGCATCGAGCCGGAGAATCTCGAAATGGTGTTCGAGCGCTTCCAACAGGCGGACGGCTCATCGACACGGCGCGCAGGCGGCACGGGTCTGGGTCTGACGATCACGCGCCATCTGGTTCAACTGCATGGCGGCGAAATCTACGCTGAAAGCGAAATCGGCGCTGGCTCGTCGTTCTGGTTCACACTGCCTGCAAACGTGAACTAAGCAATAACGTTCTTTAGGGGCGCAGCGCGCTGCGCCCCTACCGCACACTGCAATGTTTGGCGCATGTTCAGACATGCAAAGTTGTAGGGTCAGGTCTCAGAAGGTGTTGAATAAGTCCGAATACTGGCTCACACCCTGACCCTAAATCCCTCTCCCATAAAGGGCGAGGGACTTCCAGAGGCTGTATTTCCCCTTCGCCCCTGTACAAACGAAGTTTGTCTGGGAGAAGGGTCGGGGATGAGGGGAGAGTCCCTTACGGTTAATCGCTAGTTGTTTGCGAGGTTCGACTGAACCGAACCGCCAGCGCCGACCATATGCAGCGGCTCGAAGTGTTCGGCGTTCCACGTTTGTGTGGCGGTAAGGGGTGAACCGCTTCCGGGTTGAACTTCGATGCTGTAGTTGCTGTATACACAGCTATCGACATCCTCATCAAAGACCGGATTGAATACCATCAAATACACGTGCTCATAACCGCTCGTCGAAATCGTGCCACCAGCGTTGAGCGGGATTGCCACGCCTTCTGTGCCATTGATGCCCACCGCCCACAGTTGCAGCAAGTTATTATCGCCATCAACGAGGTTGACCTGATAGACACCCGCAGGCATCAGCAGCTCAAAGTAATTGGCGGCCAGCTCTTGAATGCCTTCGCCTGTGAACGACCAGCGCCCGAAGTTGGTGATGGAATTTTCCAGCCAAACTGTCGCCTGAAACTCGCCTGCGAGATCGTAATCGCGCACAAGGTTTTTCAAGCGATAGTTGGCCAGTACGCTTGGAATATCGGCTTCGTACTTGGCTAACAGCGCTTGCAGCGCCGCGAAGCCTTCTTGCTCCGCGATGCTGCCCCACAGGTTTTGTACCGCGTCATCGCCAAAGTCATCGGCCAGCATTTGGATGAAAGTCCAGTCGCCATACTGCAACTGACCGTCGCGGGGATCGGTAGTCGTGCCGAAGCACAGTTCAGGATAATCGTAGTTGTAGCTGACGTAGCCCGACGCATCTTCGTCTTTGGCCAGTGTGACCGTTTCCATCCAGACCGCCGTCGCTTCATAGTACCAGTTATGTATATCGTTTACGTCGAAGCCGAACTGAATGGCGTGATGGAATTCGTGCGCGGCTGTGGCCCGCATCAAGGTTTGTGGGGTAGTCGTAATCATGTCGATGTCCGGCATTTCGGTGAAGTCGTTTTCGATGGCCAGATAGCTGGTCGCCGCGTATTGCTCGATGCGCTCGCTGTTTATATTGTCACCGACGCGATCTTGCGGCGAGGCATAGCCAAGTGCGCCGTCGCCGTAGTCGTCAACGAGGTCAGCGAGGTAGACGTCGTAGCGGCTGTCGCCACCGTGCTCACCATCGGGGGGGGGAGCAGGCCAACCGAACTCCTCAACCTGAATACGGTAGATTAATTCCATCGAGTTGGCAGTGGCTTCAGCGTAAGTTTCAGTGGTGGAGTCGATGCCTTCAAGCGTGTAGTGAATGCGGAAATGCTCGGTATCGCGGATGCGCTCTGTGCCGCTCAATTCTAGGCGTGTCAGCGTATCCAGAGATGCCAATACGCTGCTGTCGCCGACGTTAATCCTTACAAGATAGTCGCCTGAACTGTCACCGAATTCGTAGCGCGATACGGTCACCGTATAGATGCCGCTCTCAGTCGCCGTGAAGCCGATTGCGGAGTCAAGGGTGTCATTGTTGCGGTCATCGTTTTCGAGCAGGATGTTGCCCTGTGGATCACGCACGATGAGGAATGTATCGAGATCGCCGCTGGTGGCTTCTGCCGTAACCAGCACTGATTGTCCAGCTTGCATCTCGAACAGGTAATCTTTCGAGGCTACGTTGCTGTCAATAAAGCCGATGAATTCCTGCGTTTGCGCGCTGACGACACCGACTAGGGCCAAAGCGACGATCAGTACCAGACCGATAGTGATCGTGGGAGTTAGGTTTCGCATTCGGAAGCTGTCCTCATTCCATATCGAGCGATATGCTCAATCTACGAATTATTCTACGATAAATTTTCGTAATATAATCTGGTGGGTTTGAAATTTTAATTATTTTTAATAAGCCAATGTTTGCCAACCGCCAAGTGGTTGGGCACAATAGAGGGGGCGAACGATGTATAAATTCTGCCAATTGGCAGTTGATTGAGTTTGATTTGCCGTTCGCCGCTGGTACTGATTGGAGCATAAGATGGCCGAAACAACTACAACTCAAAGCACAGCTGCCCGCCCGGATGTTGACATCAAAGCCGCCATTGACGAAGTGATTGTGCAGTATCCCCCATTTGTGAATGACCGGCACCATGTCGATATTTTGGTGCAGAACGGCGTGGTCAATGTGGAAGGGTACGTCAGAAGCCCGATTACACGCCGCTTTCTGATGAACAATCTCCCGCGTGTTGCTGACGTGAAGCAGGTGAATGTTGATGGACTTTATGATGATGAGAGTATCCGCATCCAAATCGGGCAGGCTGTTCCGCCGGGAGTGTATGTAGGCGTGGATTATGGCATCGTCATCATCACGGGAAAGCTATCGAAGGATGTCAATCGAGACGAGTTGGCGCGGCGTGTGCAGCAAATTCCCGGCGTGAAGAACGTGATGTTCAACTTCTAGAGTACGGATTTCAGCGGCGCGGCGTGGACTGCCACACACGCTCGCCCATCGCTTCTTTGACCTGTGCGACCCGTGCGACCAGATTCTTGAATTCCGTGTAGAAAAAGAAGCTGACTACCAGATACGACCAGAACCAGCGTCCATGCTGCTTGATCGCTTCATCGGCCACGCGCCAGATGAAAATAAGCTGTGCTGGGCCAGTACCGAGTGTGACGATTGTCGTGATGACAAGGATTGGTACAAACCAGTCGATGCGATGAAAACCACCCATCGACCACGCCCAGTAGCCCACAATTGGGAATATCTGCCACGACACCCAAGGATATATTTCTCGCCACACTAAAAGCTGTAGGATGCCGGTTTTTTGCTGACGCGACAACTTCGATGAATGCAGCAAGGGTAGGATTTGTTTAAGCGATACCTGGAACCACCCCTGTGCCCAACGCATCCGTTGATTCCATAAGGCTTTGACGCTGATCGGCGCGAGTTCGCGTGAAATCAAGTAGGGGTCAGAGGCGATTTTATAGCCTCTCTCAAGCACCCGAAAGGTTGAATCGATGTCTTCGGTGAGCATAAAACCGTGCATTCGCGTTTCACGCAGTAGGTCAGTTTTCCAAAAACCATTGCTACCGCCGAAGATACCAAACCCATGCAGACGAGCGCGGCCCGGATGGCTCACCGCGTAGATGCCTTCAAATTCGATAGCTACAGTGCGCGCTATCCACGACGAAGCGCCGTTGCGTACCAGACAATGCCCCTGAACGATGTCATAACCGTTGGCCAGCCAGCGCCACGCACGTCTGAACGCTTCGGGGTCAGGATGATGATCGGCGTCAAAGATACCCACAAATTTACCGCTCACCGAGGCCAGTGCGGCGTTCACATTCTGCGCTTTGGATGTGCTGTTCTTGATGCGAATGGCCGTAAAGCGCTTGTCGCTTTGTGTGATTTCCTGAAACACCTTCTCGATGAGCATATCACGCGGCGTATTG
>JACMMD010000575.1 GCA_014379235.1 Anaerolineae bacterium | reverse complement strand
TGATGCCGACTTTGAGCGTAAGCTGCGTTCGGTGCAGGACTGTGGACGCTTGCCCGGCCACCACTTCTACGAGCATTTCAACTACGGCTCGAACTATCGTTTGAGCGAATGGCAAGGCGCGGTTTTGCGTGTGCAGCTTACGCGCCTCGACGAGCAAACCAAACTGCGGGACACAAACGCGCGCTACCTCAACGAGCATCTCGCCAAGATCAACGGCATCACACCGCAGATTCAAGACATGCGCGCTACACGCAACGGTCACTATCTGTACATCTTCCACTACGATTCGGCGGCCTTTAGCGGCGCATCGCCGGCGCGTTTCATTGAGGCGCTGGCTGCGGAAGGCATCCCCAATCAAGCGACCTATCCGCCGCTCCACGCGCTGGAAGTGTTTCACGGCGGCGGCTATCGCCAGCGCCTTGCGCCGGAGCAAAACGAAGATAACAACGCCCTGCGCCACGGCCCGTTCGTCAACAGCGTCCGCGCATTGGAAGAGTCGATCTGCCTGCCGCAGTATACGCTGCTCGGTGATGAGGACGACATGAACGAAATCGTCGCCGCTGTTCAGAAGATTCAGCAAAACGCGGCGGAATTGGCTTAAGATAATACAAATTAACCCCTTCCGGCGCTGACGCGCCACCTTCCCCGCAAGCAGGGAAGGCGTTTGAAAATCCCTCTCCGTGTACGGGGAGGGATTTAGGGAGGGGTTTCTAAATAGGACAATCATCATGGCAGAAGCACTTAAAGCAGGCGTTGGACGCAGCAAAATCACGCCGAAAATCGGCGCGGAACTGATCGGCTACGTAAACCGCCCCTCGACAGGCGTTCACGATGACCTTCACGCCCGCGCCCTCGTGCTAGATGATGGCAAAACCGCGCTGGCGCTAGTCAGCGTGGAACTGCTGTGGCTGCAAGACAGCATCATCGCAGATATACGCGAAGCGGTGGCCGAAAGCTGCGACCTCAAGCCGGAGCAGATTTTCATCTGGACGACGCATACCCATTCCGGCCCCGCGCCGCATCACGCCGACGATTGGACAACGCCGCTGCACGAACTGATCGCGGATGCAGTCGTCGTCGCCTACGAAGCGCGGCAGCCCGCCAAGCTCGGCGTCGGCTTCGGGCAGCTTTACGGCTACAGCATCAATCGGCGCTGGCTCAACCGCCCCATCGACCCATCCGTAGCCGTGATTCGTGTGGACAGCGCCGATGGCAAACGGTTGGCCGTCGTCGGCAACTATGCCTGTCATGCCGTCGTCATGGGCTACGACAGCCTACTCATCTCCGGCGATTGGCCCGGCTATTCCAGTCGTCATCTGGAGACCTTTCTCGGTAACGGCGCGGTAGCCATGTTTGGACAGGGCGGCGCGGGCGACATCAACCCTCTCACCGAGACCCTGCGCCAGCAGTTGAACGCCGGACATCCCGTCGAGGCTATCGGTGAACTCAGCCAATACTACGGCGCGAAAGATGCGCCGGACGCCTATAACATCGGTAATCGCGGCGGCGGTAAGTTCCTCGAATGCGAAACGCTGGCGCTGGCCTACAACGCCGAAGTCCTGCGCGTATGGCGCGGCATCAAGCCTACTGCCGATGTGCCGCTGTGGACGAAACAACTTCACATCGACGGCGCTGTCAGCGCG
>JACMMD010000574.1 GCA_014379235.1 Anaerolineae bacterium | reverse complement strand
CGCGCTCAACAGTCACGTCACCATCGTGGATGTAGTAGGTTACGAGTGCGGGGTCGGTGGGGTCAAGCGTGACGGATTCGCCATCCTGCGCCTGTGTGATGAAAATGCCGCTCAGTAAAGCGATCACTAACGCCAGCAGTAATACCTGTGATATTTTGAAACGTCTGATCGTCATGGGATTTCTCCTAAATCAAGTACCGAGTACAAAGTACCGAGTGCTGAGTCAAAGACAGTTACGTTTCCGCATTGTCAACATTAGATCATGGACGCTCCTTATGGTTACTCTTCTAGCGATGGCTGCGCGCCGCACGAACCGCGCACTCGCAGCGTGGTACTCAAGATTTCGGTACGCGCAGGCAAATCGGGCTGCGCGATACGCTCTAACAGCATGGCGGCGGCGCGGTTGCCGATTTCGGCTGTCGCTTGGGCGATGACCGTGAGCGGCGGGTTGAGGATGGCCGCCCATGGCAGGTCGTCAAAGCCGACGACGGCCATTTGGCTGGGGATACGAATGCCGCCATCATGCAGGGCCGCCAGCGCGCCCAACGACATCATGTTATTTTCGATAAACAGCGCGGTGAGTTCGGGATGTTCTCTGACTAGCGCGGCGGTGTTGTCGTAGCCGCTGGCGTACTTGTGATCGCCAAAGCGAATCCAGCCGTCTTCAACGCGCAGACCCGCCGACTGCATCCCTTCCATGTAGCCTTGCAGCCGTTCGCGGCCACTCGTCAGATGCAGCGGGCCGCCGATGTGACCGATGCGCTCATGTCCGAGTGAGATCAAATGTTCAACCGCCGTGCGCGCCCCGCCGACGTTATCCGACAGCACACAATCGACGTTATTATCCGTCATGCGGCGGTCAATCACAACGATGGGCAAACCGCCTGCCGCGAGTTGGGTGATCCGCTCGACGCTTTCGCTGCTGGGAATGACGACTAATCCGGCGGCTTCTTCGCTTTCCATCATGCTCAGGTAAGCTTGCTCTTTTTGCGGGCTTGAATCGGTATTGCTCATGAGGACGCTGTAGCCGCGTCCGAAAAAAGCCGACTCTACGATAGACATGATCGTATTGAGAAAGGGGTTGGTGATGTCTGCGACGACGATACCGATGACGAGGCTTTGAGAAGCGCGCAGCCGTTGGGCTACGCGGTTACGTTCATAGCCCAGTTCGGCAATAGCGATCTGTACACGTTCGCGTACTTCGGGACGGATGAACTGGTAGTTATTCAACACGCGGGAAACTGTCGGAGCGGAGACGCCCGCGCGCTCTGCGACATCCTTGATCGTCGTGGAACTGCGTTCTTTGCGTCCGGCCACAGCTTGCCCAATTCCCCCTGATGAACCGTCAATTGAAAACGATTTCAACTATTGTAAGAAGTCGTGTTGCAAAAGTCAACAAATTCGAGCCGGAAAACCTGCTAAACTACGGGGCTTCTTTGTTAGTTGAAATTCACAGGAATGCTCATGGCTGAAACCGAATTTTCCCGTGTCAGCGATCACGTCTATTGGCTGTCTCCCGGCAAGCCTGATCGGCCCGCGTTAGCCGCCGTCGTCGGTGAGGATTTCACCGTCATGCTGGATGCAGGCGCATCGGCGGCACACGTTCGGCTCATGCTGGATGGGCTGCGTGAAGAAGGCGTGGCGCTGCCCCGTTACACGGTTTTGACTCACTGGCATTGGGATCACATCTTTGGCGCGAAAGAGATCAGCGCGCCGTTGATCGCCCACGTTCAAACCGCCGAATGGCTGGCGAAATTGACCACACAGGATTGGAGCAATAACGCGCTCGATCAACGTTTGGGTCACAGCGCGGAGTTCGCCTACAGCATCAACGACATCAAGCTCGAACTGCCCGAACCGCGCCGCGTGGACATCATTCAGCCGGAAATGGTGTTTGAAGGTTCGCTGGATTTGTATCTTGGTGGGGTAAGCTGTCACATTCAGCATGTCGGCGGCGATCATGCGGCGGATTCGGTTGTCATATACGTCGAACCTGACCGTGTGTTGTTTCTCGGCGACGCGCTGTATCAAACGGTTTACAGTCCGATACCGTATTTCACGGCGAAGCGGCTGCTGCCACTGATGGAGACGCTGCAAGGCTTCGAGGCTGACCATTACATCGAAGGACATGGCGATGCGGTGATGTCGCGGATGGAGTTTGCCACGCTGCTGTCGAAGATGCGCCTTGCGATGACGGTAGCGGCACAGGGTTTGGATGAAGCGGCGACGTTGGCGGCGGCTCAAGCCTTGAGCGGGATAGTGCCCGATGAGGACACCGAGTTTTTTGTGCAGACAATGATCGCGGGGAGAGACGTGGAATAGCGGTTATTACGTAGGGGCGACACATGTGCCGCCCCTACGCTTGCTGAAACGCTGTACTCAGCGCGCTAACGGCTAGATGCTGCCCGCCGGCGGGATGTTGAAGCCGAAGCTGAAGTAGTTGTCCGGGTCGTACTTGGCCTTGACCTCGGTCAAGCGTTTGTAGTTCTCCGGTAGAAAGCCCTGCTTCACCCGCTCCCGCGATTCTTGCCCCT
>JACMMD010000573.1 GCA_014379235.1 Anaerolineae bacterium | reverse complement strand
TGCGCGAAGATGCTGTAGTAGCCGCTCGGCGGTAGATAGCCGATCAAGTTTGCTTCGCTGAGTGGGGCATCATAAACCGCGATGCCGTTGGCGGGGCCGCTTGCGCCCGCGATCTGGCACACGAAATCGAGCAGATCGGTATTCGGTGCGCCGAGCCATCCGCCTGTATCCGGCGGCGGCACAGTCGGCATCAGTTCGGTGTCGTAGGCGATATTGACCGAGGCGACCCAACCGATTGAACCGTTTTCAAGCTGAACCTCTGTCCATTCTTCGTTCGTGAGCGCGGTGATGGTCAATTTCGTTCCCGGCATCAAGGTAGCAATTACCGCATAATCTAAGCCCGGCTCGCTACGCAGGTTGACGGTATCCGCCGACGCGATGATGCCGCTGTTGATGCTGATGGGCATGAGGCCGCTTTGTGCGAGTGCCGTCGTGGTCATCACTGGCGTTGGCGTGAACGTCATCGTCGGCGTTGGTGTGCGGCTGGGCAGCCTCGTTGCCGCAAACGTTGCTGATGCTTGGCGTGTGGCCGTTCGGCTCGGTGCTGGCGTTGGGGTTTGTGAGTTGAGTCCTTGCAGCGCGGCGGAGGTGTTCGTCGGGTCATTCGGCCCCATCTGAGATGCGAACAGTCCGATTGCGCCGAACATCACCAGCGCCAACAGGGCCGCGATCAGCGGTAAACGGCGATCTTGAATACGTGGTTGGTAACGCTCTTGTGCTCTGGAAGCCCCTGCTGAGATGGTCATCATATGCTCCTCTACTGGGTCGAATGACGTGTGAGAATGACGGCCATTGCTGGAGACAACTCGCGGGGCAGTCGGTATTTCGCTGGCGAGAGTGGCATTGACTTCGAGAATCATGCGTTCTAGCACCGCGTCGTTTTCTGCTTCGTGCAGCACCGCCGCGACGGTTTCAAAGTCACCGCGTTCGAGGGCGCTGGTGTAGCGAAACAAGGCTTTCTCGCGGGCAAGCTGGCGCGAATCCCGGCGTAAGTTACTCATCTCCGACCTCTTTCTGGACGCTGGCGTTTGTAAGCGAAGCCCGCAGGCGGTTCAGCGCTCGATGCAGCCGAACCCGTGCCGCGCCGGGGGCAATTCCCAACGCCGTCGCCAGCGCCTTGCCATCGAACCCGTGCAGCAGCGCCATACGCAAGACCTGTTGATCGGCTTCGGACAATGCCGCGAACAGCAGCTTAAGCTCGTCGTTAGCCTCTAGCTCTTGCTCCGAGTCGGCGCTGTCGGGAAGGGCAATCAACCAGTCGAACAACTCATCTTCGCTCATGGTTTGCGGCGCGTTGGGGTACAAATCCGTGATCAGCGGCTCACGGCGCTGGCGTTTGGCGCGCTCGACCTGCTTACGCTTAATGAGGTTCGCGGCGATGCCCAACAGCCATGCCGTCGGCTGTGCGTCAGGACGCAGGCGTTCGGCATGTTGCAGCGCTTCGACCACGACCTCGTTGAGCAGTTCGGCGGCGGCGGTTTCTGCACTCTGGTCGCTAGTGAGGCCGGCGCGCATGACGTAGTAACGCAGCGTGGCCGCCAGCGAATCCGCTTCGCGCTCGATAAAGTGCCGCAGACGGTGTTGATGCTGGTGGCTAATGGCTCGCCCCTTTGCCTGATACAGGTGCTTCGTTTCGCCCGTCATTCTCTATCTATACTTCAATTTGGTCGGGCGAAATGTTACAGGCGGAAAGTTTTTAGTTGTCAGTTATCAGAAAAGAGAAAAGCGTATCACAAGGGTACAAAGGGACAGAGGTACAAGGAAAAGAATTTGATTTTGTCTGTTGTTCATTTGCGGCGATTGTGCTTCTATAGAACCGCTTCTAACTTTAAACTAACAACTTCTTAACTGATTTGCGCGACGTAATCGCGGAGATTTTGCAGTGTGATTTCGCCCAATTTGCGCGAACGAATGATGCCTTCGGAGTCGATAACAAACGTTGTCGGTAGCGCGATCACGCCGTACTGCTGCCGCAGGTCTAAGTCAGTGTCGAGCGCGATAGGGAAGGCATCAGCGCTCACATTGATGCCGCTCAGAAATTGGCGCACCAGCGCCGCTGATTCGCCGCCGTTGATCGCCAGAATCACCGCGCCGTTTTCGCCCTGTTCCCGCATGAACTCCTCGAACGCGGGCAGTTCGCGCACACACGGAACGCAGTCCGTCGCCCAGAAGTTGACGAACACCACGCGCCCTAAATAGTCCGACAGTTGAATCGGCTCACTGCCGTTGAGCGCGGGCAGTTCAAAGTCATCAGCGCGCCAGCCTGTCGTCGTGTAGCTCTGTTCTACCGCCGCGCCTTCCACGCCGTTGAGGTTGCGTTCGCCGCGCAGCATGACCAGCGCGATGATAATGCCGAGCAGCGGCAGCGCTAGAAAGATCAGCAGAATGGGCGAAAAGCGTTTCGGCTGTGGGTTCGTTTCGGGTTGAGAGGTCATGGGCTAGGGGTCTTGTTGAGGGTGTGTCGGTAGGGGCACGATGCATCGTGCCCCTACAAACGTGGCTATATTTAGTGAGCCACCCCTTACGAACAGAATGCTAAGATTCTAGTGTACTGAGGTCGCCTTCTGGAAGGCCCATCGCCCGCGCTTTCAACACGCGGCGCATGATCTTGCCGGAGCGCGTCTTGGGCAGCACGTCGACAAATTCGATCTTGGTCGGGATGGCAATCGGCCCGACTTCGTGACGGATATGCTCTTTGAGCTTGTTGTTGAGTTCGTCGGACGCCGTGAAGCCTGCTTTAAGGATGCAGTAAGCGTAAATCACGCTGCAAAAACTCTGCTTTTTCTGAAAGTCTAGGCCGTCAAACTCTGGCCCGGTCCAGACACGGACAATTGGGTCTCCAAAGTGGCGTTCAACCCAGACGGTAAGTGGCTGGCGTCGGCGAGTCGGGACACGACGGTCAAGGTGTGGGACGCGGCCATAGGAGTTCGTCACGCTGAAAGGGCATACCAAGGAGGTCAATTGCGTGGCGTT
>JACMMD010000055.1 GCA_014379235.1 Anaerolineae bacterium | reverse complement strand
TAGGGAGAGGTTGCCTAGTAGGGGCACGATGCATCGTGCCCCTACGAATTTATTCTACGCCCGAACGCCAAATTCTACGGGGAAGCCGACGGGCGGCGGCGCGAGTTCCACACCGAAGAAGGTGCTGAAAGCCGCCGCATACGCCGCGAACTCGACACCAGTCATGGCTTCATGCAGCGTCGTGTTGAGGAAATTCAGCCAGATCGAGTCGCCGGGGCGCACAGCGGCGGAATAGCTCTGCGGCGACCAACCATAATTGCCAGCCTTATACAGATCGGGGCTTTGCCGAACCAGCCAGCGCACCGTCGATTCGTCAATCGCGGCGGCGTTCGCCCGCCCGGAGTCCAGCGCCTGAATCGCGTTAGCCTGCGAGTCGAATTGCAGCACTTCAGCATTGGGAATAGCGGCGTGAACAAGTTCTTCCGCGTACACATTCTGCAAAATCGACTCGATGACCGGATCGCTGGCTGCGGCCATATCGAGCGCGCCTTCATATGGGCTGTCGATGGGCAGCAGCGTGCCGACGCCTTCGCGGTAGTACGGAATGGTGAACTCGACCACTTGGGCGCGCTGTGCCGTGACCGTCATGAACTGGAACACGACATCGACCTGACTGGTTTGCAGGTTGGGGATGCGGGCATCAGAGGCTTCGCGCACGAACTCGATAGCGGTAGGGTCATCGAACAGACCTTTGGCCACCAGCTTCGCCACTTCAATATCGAAGCCGATCAGTTCGCCCGCTTCATCCTCGAAGTGCCACGGCGGATTGGTGCTGCCCGTGCCCACAATGAGATGCCCACGGCTGAGGACTTCGTTGAGCTTGCTGGTGCCGGGTTCTTGCAAGGCGGCATCACGAGCGGCGGCCACGGAAGCTGCGCCGCCGAAGGCCATCGCGCCCGCGCCAATTCCGAGCGCCGACGATTTCAACAGGTTGCGACGTGATAGGAGTGTAGACATTTCATTTTCTCCATGAGGTTTAATTTACCGAAAGCGTCGATCAAAATGCGGTAATGTGCTTGAGTGTATCCCCTTTTCAAATTTATCGTAGGGGCACGGCATGCGTCGCCCCTACCGTTTGATTGACCTATTCTCTAGCCGGGGATTTTAATCCCCGGTGATAGATGCCGCTTGTATTTCGCCGCGCAGTATGTCACGCAGGGCGCGGTAGTTGATGATATGAACGCCCTCGTTCTGGATGAACGTTTGTAGTTCGCGGCTGCTGAAAATCTCGAAGTCGGAGACGCGGCAGCGCCAATCCGGTGCAATCGCTCGAATCTCCGGCGTGTCGTGCGCCGGATGCAGGACGAAGTGCGTGATGCCCGGTTGCAAATCACGGAACGCCTGTTTCGCTTCATCCATGCGATTTACGCTGTCGTCCCAAGCGAGCGACATCGCATAGAAATAATCGACCAGCGGCGTGCCTTCCGCTTCCAGCGCGGCAACCTGCTGCTCGGCAAAAGATAGGTTAGCGGGGTCGCGGTACAGTTCCATCCACGAGAATTTCGGCGTTTGTCGCAAGAGCATCGGCGGCAGTTTGTATTGGCGGGCGAGGTCGCTGTAGGCCCTGAGATACGGCACATAATACGCCGACAGCATATGGGTATCGAAGTGCGTCGGTTCGATTCCGGCGGCCAATGCACGCTGGATTTGCGCTTCCCATTCGACGGCGACGGCTGCGGGGCTGGCGCTGCCCTGTACTCCTGCTGACGAGCGGAAGAAATAGCCCTCGTCATCTATCAGACCGGACGCCGCCTGCCGCGTGGAGATTGGCCCCCAACGGAAATTCGTCCATTCCGATGTCAGTGTGAGGTGAACGCCCATGTCCGCGTCGGGGTGCTGGCGACAGTAATCAGCCACTGCTGGAAACCACGCACAGGGAACCATCGTCGCCGCCGACGACAGCAAGCCCACGTCCACCAAATCCGCATAAGCGGTGACGCTGGCGTGGCACATGCCGATGTCGTCCGCGTGGATGATGGCCACGCGGTCATCAGGCGCGAGACCGAGTTTTTTCAAAGCGGGGTTAAGGGTTGAAGACATGTTTTTCCTGATTGGTTT
>JACMMD010000572.1 GCA_014379235.1 Anaerolineae bacterium | reverse complement strand
GTTGTTCAACCTCTATGGGCGCGTCCCGGCGAGATAGTTGCACGGTTGGTGTATTTGGTTGAGGCGTAAACGTTGGCGCATCTATCTCAGCGGTTGGTTCGGCTGAGACGCTTTCATCGACTGTCGAAGGCGGCTCAAATGAGGTCGGGGCCGCTGCAACAGGAATGTTTGCTGCCGATTGCGGCGCAGTGACAGACGTAGGCGTATCGGCTGACTGCCGTTGAACAGGCGTGACAGGTGCTTCCGACGGTGGTGGAATTGGGGAAGCAGCAGTCGATACATCTTCGGTGCTGGAATTCTGCGAAGGCGTTTGTGATTCGGCTTTGCGCTGCACCGGGCGTGTCGTTCGTGGCGTTGACGTAGAGGGCGAGGCTTCCGGCGAACTGGGCTGGCTCGAACTCGACGTGGCTGGTGTGATGGTTTCAGGTTTTGCCGGGTGCAAAGGCTGCGCTGGTGGCGTAGGCGCGGATGAAGATGCCTCAACGGCGCGCTTTACGGATTGGGTCGCAGGTGGAGTTGGTGCGGCTGCCGTTAGTGGAACGGCGGGCGTGGATGCGGGACTTTCAGTTGGAACATACACATCATCTGCGTCGCTGGTGTAATCATCATTCGGCATATAGGCTGCTGCCGAAGGTTCAACAGGGTTATCGCTTGCGGTGACGCTATCAGGTTCAAGTGCCCGTTGAATAGGTTTGGCCGCATCAGGCTGCGATGAGGATGCAGATTGCGGTTCGATTGTTTCCGCCATCGGTAATGACGTGGTTAGGGGAACAATCGTCTCTGGTACTGGTGCTGATTGAGGCGCGTCAGTTGCAATTGTCTCTGTTGAAGGGGTTGTCGTCGCAGCTTCTAAAGCGCGCTGCACAGGTGCATCCGGCGCGGCGGATGGCGTAATCGTCGATGCTGGTTCGGATGGCGGCAGTGCTGGCGTTGAGGGCGTTGAAATCGCGGATGGCTCAACAGCACGATTTACGGTTGCAATTTCTGGTGTACTTGGAGTCGGCATCACCCGCTCATTGGTTTCGCGTTGAACTGCTTCCGCTACAGTTTGAGTTGGAATAGGAGTGGCGGGTTCAATGGGCGAGGGAGCAGTCGCAGTTGATGGCACAGTCGTTAGCTCAACTGTGCGTTGCACGGATGGCTCGGATGCCGCGATAGTTGGCTTTACTGGCTCTGAAACCGCTGGCTGATCGGCGGCCATTGTTGGCGCGGAAGCTGACTCTGCATATTGTGCCGAGCTTGGTTCTGTGTCTGCGAAGGCATCAATGTCGCTTAGATAATCGAGCGCAAAGGGGGCTTCTGGCTCAGGGCTTGGGGCAACCGGAGCTGCCTCGACGGCGCGCTGAACAGGCACAGTTGGCGCTGTAGTAGAAGGCATGATTGATGGTACGCTGCTAGGCGTCAGTAATGATTCCGGGCTGCGCTCGGATGCCAGAGACGTAATGACGGGTTCGGGAACAGGCGCAGAAGTTGGGCTTGAAACCTCTGACGAACGTTCAACGGCTGCTGGTGGCGTTGAAGACTCGTCAGGGGATTCGAGCGTATTCGGGTCAGTATCGCGCTGAATAACGGGTTCAGGCTGGATAGCGCGTTTGATCGCCCGTTGAATGTTCTTGAGCAGTGACGGCGACTCCTCAACGACTGGAGTTGGTTGGGTTGGCGCTGTCGCACTTGCTGGCGGCACAGGGGCGGGAGACGCTGGCACATTTACGGCAGCCGGTGTCGCGGGCGATGCCGATGAACGTTGAATCGTGGCGGGTTCGACAGGCAACGCGGGTGTCGGCGGCGTTTGCTGAATTGGTGCGCTCGGCGCTGCTGGCGATACATCGGCTGTGCGCTGTAAAGGCGCACTTGAGACGGGTGCCTCAGCCTGCGATACATACGGCGCGTCGGTTTCGACTGGCACTTCGACGCTTTGCGGCGATGTTGTTGGCGTGTGTGCGAAATTTTCAACGCTTGCGCTTACAGTCGGCGGTTGTGTTATGACCGTGGCGGCGGGTGAGGGCGACGAAGCGGGCGCTGGCGCGTCGATTACAGTCGGCTCTACGGCGCGTTGAACAGCGCTCGTAGGCGTGACAGGTATGGCGACTGCCGGAGCGGTTGGTATGGATGGCGTACTATTATCGGTACGCGATATTGGCATAGGCGCAGGCGACTGCTGCGCGGGTCGGGGTTCGGCGGCGCGTTGAACAGCAGATGATGTGCTAGAAGAACCTGACGGTGGTGGTGTCGATGGCGCTGGCGACTGCTGCGAAGGGCGAGGTTCGGCGGCGCGTTGGACAGCAGATAATGTGCTAGAAGAACCTGACGGTGGTGGTGTCGATGGCGCTGGCGACTGCTGCGAAGGGCGGGGTTCGGCGGCGCGTTGAACCGATTCCGACGGGCTGGATTGGCTCGTTGATGGGGGTGCCGGTGGCGACGGATCAGGGTCTTCGGGCGCGGGTAGTTCACTGCTATCATCCGCTGTAAAGCCACTGGTATCCCCGATGTCTGTCACCCAATCTTCGGATGACAAATAACTGTATGGCTCGCCGGGAGTTTGTACGCTGGCTGTTAGTGGCACGTCATCGGTCTGATATAGCTCACTTTCGCGCTGAACGATGTTAGCGGGTATTTCCGGTGGCGTGAGGCTGCTTTCAACTGACTGCTCCGCATTGTCGCTGCTCACTTGATCGCTTTCACCTGCGTCTGACGCTTCAGCATCGGTGATTGTAGGCGACTCTAAGGTTGGGCGTATCTGGTCAAGCGGTGATTTTGGTGGTGCGTCTTGTCGCTGTAAGGCGGATGTTTCAACATAAGAGAAGGATGCACGGCGTTTAGGGGCCGCCTCAAGGGGATCAATATTTGCCTGCTCTTGAGCTGCTTGGTCGTGCAATTGACGGCGTAGTTCGTTTCTTGCCGTCATCTCTGGGCCAAAGCGATCCCACAGTGATTGCACCGCTGAGTCGAGCTTTGCGATCCGTCGCGGCGTAATTCCGGGGGGAGCGGTTGGCGCAGGGACTTGCTGTGCTGGCTGTGCGGCAGGAGGTTGAGCGGGGGCGCGCTGGACTGGTGCAGGCGCGGTTGGCTGTTCAGCGGCGGAATAGGTTTCGGAATAGCCCTCAGTTGGCGCAGGCGAAGCTGCCATCGGGGCCGCAGATAGGGCCTCGGGCCAGATGAGCGGCTCCTGTGCTTCGGTTTTCCACGAGGGTGGTAATTCCGGGGCCGGGGTTGCATTGTATGAGGAATAGTAGGTCTGGATGATCGTCCGACCAAAATCCCTCATTCGCATTCCGACAGGCTGGAAGGGGCGTCGCCCCCGATTATTGTCCGCCATTATCCCTACTCAACAATAAATCCATGATGGACAAATTCAATTGTTTCGATGGCTACTGCTCGATCATCGGCCTTCAATGCCGGCCCACTCCATTTTATCGGATAGGCCCTGAAAAACCCCCAAATCATGATGGGTTCTTGATCAACGGAGATATCGAACATGGCCACTACGACTTGACGGGTAGCGTCGGCCATTTCTCCTCTCATGACCTGCATATACCATGCGAACAGCTCGCTGCCATACAACACGCCATGCTTTAAGGTAACCGTTCCGGGTGTCGTGCGTACCGGCAGCTTATGAACATATGCGTTTTGCCCGCCTTCTTTGATGTCTTGCGTTTCAACCGTAAGGGTCGGTAACTGAAACTCGGTGAACGCGCCAGAATTAATGCCATCCACAATCACCAGAAAGCGAAATGTGGTATTGAAATCATAAAGGCTCGAAGCAAGTGAGGGTACGACTGGCATTACTTCACCTTTCCATTGGGGAGTTTGCCACGCCGTTCACGATCACGGCGCAAGTCTTCTTGCCAAAGCTCCCACACGCGCTTGGCCACGCGTTCAATAAGCTCCTGCTGATCTTTGATGACAGTCAATTTCTGGTTGTTTGAATCTTCAGGCATTTACAACTCTTTGCTTTACCACCAACTACGGGTGGCGATGACGACTGTTCATGCGATTTACCTGCTTGACCCATCGGGCGCGCTCGTGGTGCGTGAGCGATAGGATTTCGTCGTGACTCCAACCCAGCCCGACGGCGACAAACGCTACCTCCTCGTGCAGGCGTTCGAGAGGGTAGCTTACAATTCCCCCAGCAGTGGTACTTCGACCTCGAATTCCTGTCCACAGTGCGGGCAAACCGCACTCACCGTTTGGGCTTCGACATCGTTGATCTGCCGGTACAGGTCTTGCACGTAAGCAATATCCACAGCAAACATATGCTCAATGACGCTCGGCGTCACACTCGGCAGGGTGCCGAGGCGGGTGATGACCTGCGAAAGCAGGATCACCACCAAATACGCCTCGTTGTTACGCACCCTCGGATCGCGCAGTGGAGTGATTTCATCCATTGCGGTTGCCAAGCGCATACTGCCATGCTGATGCAGGTTGCCCGCTTCGTCGATATAGCCTTTCGGCAAGATGAAGTCGAACTCAGTTTGCAACATCATGCGCGCTCTTCAATCCTTCGCCTTTAGGTCAGGCGCTTGATGCCTTCGTGAACGATGGTCAGTTCTTCAACCGACACCGCATTCGAGTCGGCAGTTAGCGCAGGCGTCGAGACCTTTGACGGCCACGCTGCCGTGAACTCCCATGTTGCGACAGCTGTGCTTTCCTGATCGTACATGGTGATCGTGCCGTTCTTACGAGCGCCGGTCACATCACCTGTCTCGACCTGTTGACGCCACAGCCAGATATCCATGCTGGCAGTGATGCCGCGCTTGAGGGTGATGTCACCCCACTTGAGGCGGCCCGGCTGCTTGCGAACGATATCCAAGTGAGCGCCTGACCCGCTGATCTTATGCTCGACGACTTCGCTTTCGGAGCCGATACCGCTTACTTCGGTGAAGTAGCCAGTAATCGCGCCGCCGATGTCGACTCCCCAAAATGCTGCTACTAGAACGTCCCCAGTTAATGCATCTGTTCCTGCTGGCATTTGAAACTACCTCCTAAAATGCGTACAAAACTTACTGTGAAACTACACAAACACAATACCACTATACGCTATGCGCCGGGCCCAGACCATTGTCCAATGCGGAAGATCACGAATTCGGCTGGCTTTACGGGCGCAACGCCGATTTCTACAACCAACTGCCCAAGATCACGGGCTTCTGGCGGGTTCGTTTCCGCATCGCATTTGACGTAAAACGCTTGATCCGGCGATGTGCCGAACAGTGCGCCCGTGCGCCAAACCATTGTGAGGAATGCGCGAACGTCACGGCTGACACGGCTCCACAGGAATTGATCGTTCGGCTCAAACACAACCCACTGGGTACCACGCTCGATGCTGGCTTCCATCATGTTGAACAAACGGCGAACGTTGATGTAGCGCCAAGACGCATCGCTCGACAGTGTGCGCGCACCCCAGATGCGGATGCCACGGCCCGGGAACGAGCGGATGACATTGATGCCAGCGGGGTTGAGCAGGTCATGTTCGCCCTTGGTGACGTTGACTTCGAGACCAAGTGTGGCGCGCATGATTTCATTGGCGGGGGCTTTGTGAACGCCGCGAGTGCCGTCAGTGCGGGCGTAAACGCCCGCGACGTGGCCGCTCGGCGGGACGAGGCGTGTGCCGCCCTTGTTGCTGGTCATATCCGCGATTTCAATCCATGGATAGTAGACCGCAGCGCGGGTGGTGTCGTAGTTGACCGTATTGCGCCATTCCTTGAGTTCCTGCGGCATAAGGCCGGGAGGAGCGTCGAGGATGGCGAAGCAGTAGCGCATCAGTTCGCAGTAGTCGATGATGGACTGCTGTACCGACTGCACGCCCTTCATGTCGATTTCGCCAGCCTGATAGCTCGACATCAAGTCGGGGACGATAAGCATCGTCACGTCGTCAAGAGGCTCAAGACCGCCCAAGCCCTTGCGCTCCGCAACGCTGCCCTGATAGTCCGCCAGTGTTACGGGACTAATCTTGCTGTCGCCGCCTTCTAGCGCGTAGCTGCCATCGACGGGCATCAACTCCGCCTTGCCGACGACTTCTGCCGTGAGCAGCTTGGACTTGGTTTGCAGGACATTGGTGATGTTGCTGTCGCCCTTGCCTGTCGTCACGCCGTCGAAGGTTTCAATGGCTGCGCCATCAACCTTGATGACAACGGTGAAGCTGGTAGGGGCGAGATCTTTTGGCGCTTCGCCTTCTTTTTCAGGCTTGCCCGCGGGCGGGGTCGGTGTCTTGATTTCGACTTCGACCTTCTTGCCCGTAGTTGCGGTGGTCTTGCTGGCGAATTCGATCAGGTTCTTCTTCTTATCCTGAATCGAGGCGACACCAGCCTTAGCGGGGCTGGCCCCTGTATCATCCGAGATACCAAGCGTCTTGAGGCTTACGATGTAAGCGACGCTGCCGCCGTTTGCGAAGTAGCCGTACACCGAATCTGGCGTGTAAGCACCTTCGACGAAGCCGCCGAACTTCTGAACATACTGAGTCCAGTTGGTGACCAGCGTGGGCTTGCCCTTCAGCGAGTTGCTTGTACCGTTGCGGACGTCTACGGCCTTTTCCGTATATCCGATGAAAGCCGCAACTGCGGTGCCGACTGCTTCAATCGGCTTCGTACCGCGATCCACTTCTTCCATATATACGCCGGGTGAAAGATAACTAGGCATTGCATATCTCCTTACTTAGCTGTGTTGACGGAAACTTTAAGGTCATACTCTTGTAAGACGTTTGCGTTATGTTCCCCCCTCCTTTGAGTTCTCGTCTTCCGGTTTATCGGCTTTGAGGATGAGTTCAACGTCGAGGGCCGATAGTTTGCGATCTGCCGGGGCATCCGATTGTCCGACGCGAACGAACGCTTCCAGAATAAGCGGTGCGTCGAAGCCAAACTCAAGGTCTAGCTCCACCGTTGCGGTGACGGAAAAACCCAAGCGCATTTCGTTGCCAAGTACACTCCAGAGGTCGATGAAGTTGATCGGATTACCTTCTGGGAACGTTGCTACTAGCAACGGAATGTCCTTAGTGTGGTAGCGAATAGTGCCCTCACCGCGTTCGGGCGAGAGAATCGGCACACGTCGCAGCGCGCCAAGTGCGCGCCATAAGAGTTGGTGTTCGTCTTCGGTTTTGCGCGCCCATGCAGTCACTAGATAAGTGACATCATAGCGACGGGGCGGGAAGCGAACTTGGCCAGTGTGGTTGTCTTTTGAGACCTGGCGTTCCATGCTGCGATACTTCATGTTTTCGCGCAGGTCAAAGCACCAGCAGTTGATTGTCGGACGCGACAGCCGGGATGACCAATCTCCCGTCGGTTGGTCAAACGAAACTTCGATCTCATCCCTGTTGAGTTTTCCCTCAGTGATGATGAGTTTTTCGATGGTTCTATCGAGGTCTTGTAGCATCGTTGTCCTAGTAGTTCTTAAAAGCTATCGTCTAACAAACGGCCCATTTTTTGATGCTCGCGCCGAACCGCATTGCGGATGTGCGCCATCGTAATCACACCGCCATCGGCTGCTGCGAGATAGGCAGATGCTAACGCGGCATTACGAATATTGCCACCAGCCAATCGATAACGATTGGCTACATCACCCAGATCGACATCCGGCCCGAGCGGGGCTTGCGGCGGGAAATGTGCCGTCCAAATATGCTTGCGATATTCGCTGTCAGGGAAAGGGAAGTCGATCAAGAAATCGAGACGGCGCGTAAAGGCTTCGTCCAAGTTTTGGCGTAAATTTGTCGCCAATACGGCTACGCCGTCATAATTTTCGATCAGTTGCAGCAGATAGGCCACTTCGATATTGGCGTAACGGTCACGCGCATCTTTGACCTCAGAGCGTTTGCCGAACAGCGCGTCCGCTTCATCGAAGAACAGGATGGCATTGCTGGCCTGCGCTTCTTCGAAAATCGAGCCGAGATTCTTTTCGGTTTCGCCAATGTACTTGCTGACCACCGACGACAGATCGACTTTGTAAAGGATGAGGCCGAGATTCTTGGCGATCACCTCAGCGGCCAGCGTTTTACCCGTGCCGCTTTCGCCTGCAAAAAGGGCGCTGACGCCGGGAACAGGTGCGACCTTTTTGCCAAAGCCCCATTCAACATGAACTTTGTGCTGGTGTTCGGCGCGGGCTGCCATTTCGTAAAGCTGCGAGAATTGGTCAGGCGGTAGGATCAAATCTTCCCAGTCGTAGCGTGGTAGGACGCGCCGCGCCAAACGCCCTAACTGTAGGCTGGAATGTGACTGCGCGCTCGTAAAAAGGTCAGCAGAGGTGACGGCTTCGCCGCGAGAATGAGCGAGGTCGATGGCGGTATTCACGGCGCGAACGATATGACTGTAGCTAAACCGGAAGCGGTGCGCCAATTCGTCAATATGCTTGGGTGACATTTCGACTTGCTGCGCGCACAGGGCTTGTTCCCATGCCTGACGCCGCTCAGGGTAAGGCGGCAGTTCAAACGACAGCCTTATGAGCCGACGCGAACGCTGTGGGTTCAACGGTTCCCAATCGATTTTGCCGCATAGGAACACCGGGCCGGGATATTCAAGCAGCGCGTTCCAGAACAGGAGCAGTGCCTCGCCACGTTCATCGAGACAGCTTTCCCATTTATCGATCAAGATTCCGGTGTTGAGCAAACGGGCTTCACGAAGGGTCAGCGACCATAGCTGCTCAATCGGCATTTCTAAGGCTGCAAGCGCTGCCATATCGACACGCATTAAAGGAAGTTGAAACTGCGCGCAAAAGGCTGCTGCTGCTTCCTGCTGTCCTGCGCCTTCAACCCCATGCAGATAAACGATAGGTGCATGTTCACCATCGAGAGGAGCAAGGGCTGTCAGCAGTCGTTCGGTTGATGCCAGCCCGACCATGACGGGGTTGATCTCGACAGCGTTTTTTAGGCGTGCGTCTGTTTGTAAGTCGCCAAGCAAATATGAAACGACGCGGTTATCGACTTTTATGTAGTTGGCGAGAAATACTGCGTCGCTGCGACCCGCATCAGCCGAGCATTCGATCAGGTGATGGGTACGTAGAGGACTGTTTGGCCCGAGCCGTTCCCACACCGCGAAACGTTCTACCGTATCTGTGCCCAGTATGTTCATCAGGAGGTTGACGGTTGGGCGGCGCTGCGATACGTCGTCCTGTAAAAAGGCATACAGCCGCTCATAGCGGCGATCAAGTTCAGGTGCAAGTGACAGAAGTAAGATATAGCTGTCGACCAACGAGAGATCAAAGGCGCGGGTGAGTTGCAGAAATGGAAGGTCGGTGTCTGCTTCGGTTAGCGAGAGCGAATACTGATTATCATCTGCCCATAAGCCGGACATCGGCGAGCGGTTGAGATGACCCTGAATCTCGTCATCACCAATGACCAAACCGCGCAGCGCATCCGTGGGGTCGTGGCCAGCCGCTTGGGCGCGGGCAACCGCCGCACGAATTAGTTCGTCAATCCGCGCAAGCGAAATTTGCAGATGACTTAAACTATCTTGGTTAATCACTCTAAACCCAAAATCCTTGCTAACAATACACTACACTATTATAGTAGAACGTAAGACTTTTCTTCCTTCTTACGTGCAACTAAGTGTGACTCTATTGGATTAGCTACTAGAGTAACATAAAACGCCTGTCCTGCGTTGAGTCTATCAATGAATGTGGTTCGAGAAACGAAATATTCTCATATTTCGGCAGCCGGCTATTAACCGTGATGGCTGCCTACATTAATGAATTGATTGGTACGTCCAAATGGATTCGGACGTTTGCAAAACGAACACCCTGTACAATCTAGTGTATGTGGTTCTGACTTTTGTCGCAAGCGTTTTGTAATATAAATCTTGCAAATATTATGAGAATCGCCAGTTTACGCTAGAAAGTCTTTTTGTGTTATAATAATCAGCGCAATATTGAAGGTGGATAAGATGCCACCAGCGGCTAAAGATTTAAGTGCTGGTTGACGTAATCTCGACTTCGAGGCGTGTGAAATAGTCGTC
>JACMMD010000571.1 GCA_014379235.1 Anaerolineae bacterium | reverse complement strand
GCGATTACAGACGAAAAAGGTTGGGCGGCGAGGTTTTTAATCACTGAGGTCTCCGGCTTAACTGACTACGCTGGCGGACTTGATTGAGAATGAAGAAAGAATTAATGATTCAATAATTAACATTATGGGTCTAAATTGATTAATTTACAATAGATTTTTCTAACGAAACTGAAATTCATTAATTATTGCTTTTTGCAGAGTGAATTTAAGATGCAGATGTAAGCGTAAAAATGGAGATTTCAGGGCGGCAGTTGAAGCGCACGTAAGGCGGAACCATGCCCACGCCGCGATTGGTGTATTGGAACATACCATTAACGTCATAGAGGCCCGACGGATATTTCTTGCCCAGATAGGGCAGGCGCGGTGGCCCAATGAACGGGATATTCACCTGCCCGCCATGCGTGTGCCCCGATAGCTGTAGGTCGAAACGGCCACTGGCAGCGCTCACATCCGCGAAGTCCGGCTCATGAGCCAGCAGCAGCGCCGCGCCTTCATCCGGCAGCAAATCGAGTACGCTGTCAAGCCGCGCTTGCTCTTCCCAATAATCATCCACGCCGCAGATATATAGAGAAGCATTGTCGCGCCTTAATGGTTGAACGCTGTTGCTCACATCGACAACGTGGGCCTCGTTGAGGATTCCGCGTACAACCGTTGCGTCCGTCCAATGGTCGTGATTGCCTAACACCGCATAAACCCCATCCGGCGTGGTGAGTTCTCGCAGCGCTTCAATCAGCGTCGGCGCGAACAGGTCAGGCGCGTAAGAGACAAAATCCCCCGTGAGGACAACGGCATTCGGCTGCTCTTGGTTGACCAGTTCGACAACGTGGCGCAGGCGCTCTCGCGTCATCCACTCGTCGGCGTGGATGTCGCTCAACTGCGCGATGCGATAACCGTCGAAGGCGGGCGCGAGTCGGCGTAAGGCTAACGAGATGTGCGTCACCTCGAACCAGAACGGCTCGATGTTGAAGCCATAGGCGTAGCTGCTGAAACCCGCTAATGCTGTCGCAGCAGTGGCCGCCGCGCCGAGCTTGAGAAAGTTTCGGCGGGAAAGTGTGTTCGCGTGATTGGGCACAGCAGCGCTCCTTAAGGCCAGCAGTCAACGATTCAATATACGCTGTTTGTGCGCTAAAGTCTTAAAAGCAGTGGTCAGTTTTTAGGAAACCGAAATGCACCGAAATGCACGTTACGCTCTGATCGCCGCGCTCATGCTGATCGCGCTGGCGGCCCGCATCATCCCCACGCCGCGCACGATAGACGACGCTTTTATCACGTTTCGTTACAGCCGCAATATCGTTGAAGGCGAAGGCTTCGTCTATAACCCCGGCGTTCATACGCTCGGCACAACGACACCGCTGTATACCGTGCTGATGGCAGCGATTAGTGCTGTAACTGGCGCGCAGGATTTTCAGTGGTATGCGCTGATCGTCAACGCGCTGGCCGACGCGGGAACTGTCGCGCTGCTGTACCTGCTGATGCGTCGGCTGACAGGCAGCGATTGGGTCGGCGTGATTCCGGCGGTTTTGTGGGCCGTCTCTCCCATGAGCGTCACGTTCGCTGTTGGCGGCATGGAAACCAGCGTTACGATTCTATGGATGGTCGCGGCGACGTGGTGCTATGTCGATAAGCGCGATGTTTGGCTGGGCGTATTCGCGGCATTGGGACTGCTCACACGCATCGACGCGGCATTGTGGGTGGGGCCGCTGCTGGCGTTCCAACTATTCGAGCGTTTGTGGTCGAACCGCGCTGAGTCGCTGCTCAAGCGCATTCCGTATCGCACATGGGCAACTGCTGCGCTGGTGCTGCTGCCTTGGGTGGTGTTCAGCGTCGGCTACTTCGGGACGCCGCTGCCGAACTCGCTGGCGGCTAAGTCACTGGCCTATCGTCTGCCGTCGGAATCGGCGCTGGTGCGTATGATTCAGACCTACTCCAACCCGTTCTTCGAGTTCGATACGTTCGGCGCGCTCGGCGCGATGCTTGGCAGCGTGATCTATCTCGCACTCAGCTTGATGGCCATGCTCTACACCGCCCGCCGTCAGCCGCGCTTACTGCCTTTTCTGCTGTACCCTTGGCTGTATTTGCTGGCGTTCGCGGTGTTGAACCCGCTGATCTTTCGCTGGTACATGGCCCCGCCCTTACCTGCGCTGATGTTCGGCATTGTGATCGGTGTGTGGGCGTTGATTGAACGCCTGCGCGAACGGGAACGTCTGCGCGTGATCGTTCCAGTGGTGATGGGCGCGGCTGGCGCTGTGTGGCTGTTCACGTCGCTGAATGCATGGACACTGACGCACGATCACGGGCCGCAGCGCCCCGCGCCGAAGATGGCATTTCATTTGATCGAACTCTACTATCAACAGATCGCGGAGCAGTTACGCGATGATTACGGCGTTACGCCTGAAACCCGCGTGGCATCGGGCGATATTGGCGCGGTGGGCTACTTCAGCCGAGCGACGATTATCGATACTGTTGGTTTGGTCACGCCGGAACTGTCGCGCTACTATCCCATCCCATCAGAACTGATCGTCGATGGGCAAAACTACGCCATCCCGCCG
>JACMMD010000570.1 GCA_014379235.1 Anaerolineae bacterium | reverse complement strand
TGATGCCCGCTACCGCGATCTGCGTCCCGAAGTCTTCGGCATCTATGGCGATGGTAGCGATAGCCACCTGCGTCCCGAATGCCGACTGAGCCGCGAAACCTTCTTGCGTAGCGAACGCCACCTGCGTAGCGAATGCCTGCGCCAGCCCAAGCGGTTGGTTCAGCTCGGCGTCCTGCGTTTGCTGCGCCGCCTGCGTCAGTGCCGCCGCCTGTTGAGTCAACAGCGCTTCCGCGTCTATCGTCAACTGCCGCAGCGCTTGAGCGGTTTCGTCAAGCGTGGCTGTCGTTGTCGGCGTGACCGTTGGCGGACGCGGCGTTGCCGTGCCAGTGGCGGTAGGGGTTTCGGTGAAGTTGGCGATAGCCGTTTGCGTCATGCCGAGATTGGCCGACGCGGTTTGCGTCAGGTTGGACAACAGCGCGACGGCTTGGTTTGTCATGACGATGGAGGTTGCGGTGCGTTCGAGTTCCGTCGGGCCGCTGTCATCAATCGCCAGATAGACCACCACACCCAGACCTAATAGGAAGACGACGATTAACAAAGCAGCGGCAATCACAAACGGACGGCTGATGCCCCCGCCGCCGCTGCCACCATCATCGTCATCTTCGATAGGGTCAAAACTTCTGGGTAAATCACCTTCGTCTTCGTCGCCTAGATCGACATCGAAGCCCTCGTCTAAATCGAGGTCGTCGTCAAATCCATAATCGTCATCTTCGTTAAAAGAAAAATCGTCGTCATCGGCGTCAAAATCGGCGTCGAAGTCGAAATCGTCGTTATTTCTGCCCATGCCCCCTCCTTAGTGTGAAGGCCATGCAGCCTTCCGCCATTTGCCCCGACGACGCACGATATTATCACGCTGTCGGGAAACGCCCCAAAAGCCACTAAATAAATGCTACCTGCCAAAGAGTTCCAGATTGGCGAGCGGCACGGCCACAGTTTCACCTGTAGTCAGTTTCACCCGCGCACATTGTACTCGCAGCCCATTGTCCAACATAACAGGCGCTTTTGGCAAGTCAACTACTTGTCCCGTTTGTCCCTCGTGCGGAGAGCGGGTCAAACGCACAGCCATTCCCGCGTTCAAAGTCTGCGCTCGATTGAGGCGCTGCGGGCGTTGATCGCTGCGGACTGGCAGATTAATAATAACCTCTGGCCGCCGAACCTCCCAACGATTGGGGTTCACCGCGTCGATAGTCGTCTGCCGCCCGACCATGCGCTCTAATAAACTTTGTGCGGTGCCGTTCATTCTCAGCGCGCCGAAGCCTTCGGTCAGCATGACGGCGCCGCGTATTTGCCGCGCTTGGTCGCGCAGGTCAGCATCCATACTGGGGGCGATGACGCCGTTGATGGCCTGATCGGTCATGATGAGCAAACCGCTGGCTTTGAGCGGGCGGCGGGTGATAACAATTGCACCGCGATAGGCGATGTCGATCTGGTCGCCGTAGATCGCTTCGAGGCCGCCTTCCGGCTCCAAGCGCAGAACGCCGATGGTCGAACGTCCATTGCCCCACACGCCCTGAATCAGCCCGCCCGCCGCTTCGATGAGCGCGCCGCGTCCCGGCTCAACGTGGATGACTTCACCGCTCAAGCCCGCCGTGAGGTCGATCAGTTCCGGTGTCTCTTGCAAGATGAAGCGCCCTTCACCGATGAGAGCTACGATTCCGGTCACGGGTGAGACCAGCGTTTTGCCGCGCCGTTCGCTTTGCAGGGCCAGCGTTTGCCCTTCTTCGACGGCTTCGCCCTGTTCGACCACTGCTAGATCGGCCAGATCGGCGGGATTTTTCAGGCGGAAGAACTGCGCGCCCTCGATGATGATGTAGCGCGCCGGGACAGTCCCACGCGCAATCACCGTGCCGAGATCGACGCGCTGCCCGACCTTCGCCTCGACGCTGCCGATAGCATCCTCTGGCAAATGTCGCTCGCGCAGGATATTGGTTATCTCAACGATGTGTCGCTGTTCAGGATAGTACATCGCGCAAATCATCCATCATATCGTCGTCGTTACGGACGGCGGGCTTCTGGCTCAGGTCTTTCAAGCTGCCAGTTTGCGGCTTGTTGTCGTCTTTGTCTTTACCCTTGCCGCGTCCACGCTTCGCGGCTTTGGCTTCTTGTTTGGGAGCTTCTGCTTGAGGCGCGGCTACAGGCACAGGTTTTTCGACTGCCACCGTCGGCGGCGTCAGCCAGCGCTCGTCAATCTCGCGTATCGGGTCGCCTGTGACTTCATGAACCCACTGCGTCATCTGCGCCGCTCGTGCGCGAATGTCTGCCGCCACACGCAGAGGTCGTCCGCGTCCGTCGAAGATCAAGCCCGCTGTGCCGCCTTGCAGCGTCAGCTTGAGGCTGCGCTGGCCGCCGATGTTCAAGCCGCGTCCGGCGCTAATCTCAACGCGGGCACTGCGTCCCGGCGCAAGCGGGAACACCCATAGATGGCCGCCTTCGACAGTGTGCTTAACGGTCTCTTTGTCTTCCGTCGTGATCTTAATGTGCATGGCATCGCGGCCCGCTTTCGGCGTACCGGATACGCTGAAGGCCACGCCGAGCCGTTCCAGCCCGCCGCCATCCAACACCTGCACGACGGCCTCTTGGTTGACATGAGCCAGTGCGCCCAATGCGCCGATCAAGCCATAGGGGTCGGACTGTAAAACCGTCATGCCGACAGGTTGCAGCGCGTCCAGCAGCAGCATTGCGTTATAGGCCGCGTGACCCGTTCCGGTGAGCGCGCCGCCCGCCAGAATCACCAGACGGAACGGCGGCAGCACATCGCCTAAGACGTTGCCAAGCGAGTCGTTCCATGCGGGGCGCGAGGCTTGAACCATCGCCTCGATTCCGGCGCGCAGGAGAGCATGTTCAAAGTATAGGTCGCGCAGCGCTTCGGGCACGGTGGATGGTCGCAGCGATTTGTTGAGCGCGTACTCGTGAATCTGGCTGCTGCTGGCGTAGAACGGCAGCCAACGGCGCACCGCTTCCTCACCGACCACTTCGAGTAGATTGTGGGCGCTGTGTCCGAGACCGATGTCGGTGCGGATGCTGGTCGATAGCTGGCGGTTGACTGAGGCGGCCAATGTACTCACCGCGCTGCCCACGTCTACCGCTAAAACGCTGCCACGTCCGCCGCCGCCGAGTGTTCGTCCGAGATAATCGACCACCAGCGCGTAGCTTTGCGCGGTGGGCAGAACGCCCAATCGGCTAACCGCGCTCAAGCCCTCGAAGCCAGAGCCGCGCCCCGAACTGCGCTCGTCAAAAGCCAGCGCGAGTTGTAACTGCGCCGCTTCGAGTTCTTCATTATCCAATGCAGGGCGCACGTTGGGCGCGACGAACAAAGTCGTCAGGCCGTCGAACATATTGCGTATAGCTGGCACAAGCGCGCTGTTGCCAGCGTACAGAACCGTCGGCTTATGACCGAGCCGCAGCAGAGTCACCGCTAGGCGAACCGTTCGCGCTAAAGCCAAGACGGGTTCTTGCGCGCCTGCTTCCGTGCCGCCCGTGACGAAAATCAAATCGGGGCGGCTGAGGAGCAGCGCGTTTAACTGCTGTTCTTCGCTGCGTAGGTCGGCAAGGCTCAACGTCTCGACCACCTGCACATACGTTCCCGATACGGCGCGCATCCCGCTGGCGATGCTGATCTCCGGCACAAGCCCGACGAGAACCGTTCGCAAGGGGCGTCCGGTGCTGGCGGTGACGATGAACGTATCGACGCCAACGCGGTCTGAGCGTTCGGGCGTAATCAGAGCGTCGGCGGTGTCTAAAAAGTTGCGACCCGTGGCCGCACTGATTTGTTCGACTACATGCCGGAAGCCCACGCTGACATCATCCACCGGAAAGCCGCTGGTGGTGTGCGCCTCTGCGCGTGCTACAAGCCGATAAATACCGTCTACCACATCGATCAATACGGCGCGGGTATGCACGTTGCCGAAATCTGCCGCCAGAATTGAGCCGGAACGGGCGCGGTTGGGTGATGGGGATTGTGTCATCGCGGCCATATTGGTTTATCCCCCATTCAGGCGCATCAGCAGAAAGGCGATGCGTTCGCTGAAAATCGTCAAGCTAGTGAGAATAGCGGCAGCATACAGCGCGCCAAGTGTGACCACAATGAAGCCCTGACCAACCGCGCCGACAAAGCGCATGGGCAAACTGCGCCGCCCGATGACCGCCGTTGTCGCTATGGTGGTCGGGGCATCGGCTGCGCTGGCGATGGTGTTGGCCGGTGCGCGCCGCGCCAGATATTGAAAATAGAGTAACGTGCTGCTGACACCGATAAAGATCAGAAAGCCGTTCAGCACATCGTCGCGTACACTGGCGCTGGTCGCGTTGGCGAGAGGCAGCAGCGTCCCGACAATCGCGCCTGCGAGGGCCACAGCCGCGCCGATGCCGACGATGAAAGCCATCGCCAGATTGCCCAATCGGGCATAACGCGGCGACAGCTTGAACAACAGCAGCAGTCCGAGCAGCAGCGGAATCGCGCCGATGAGAATTTGCCCCGTGTTGCCGGAGAGCAGTGTTGCGCGAAACCAAGGCAAGATCACACCCTCGACGGTGACGACAGTCACATAACCCGCCGCCAGCCCGACGAACACATACACGGCCAGACGATAGAGAAAGTTATCCGCGATGATGTAGCTGAACACCATCAGCGTGAGGACGAAGCCCGCCCATAAGCCGATTTGCTCTGCGTTCACTCGGTCTTGCCTCTTTCGTGCGCGATGATGTAAGCCAGCAAACCACCCAAGAACGTGAAGAACATCAGCCGGAACGGGAAGCCAATCATTTTCAGCGCATAAATCACCAGCAGAGCCGCAAACGCAAGGCTGGCCTGTTCGGCTAGGTCTTCGTCGCTCAGGTTCAAGTTGATTTTTTCGAGATCGATGTCAAGGTCTAGCTGCTTGAACTGTCGCTTAAGTTCCCGTTGAATTTGCACCTGCATTATGAAACTCGCCTTCTGCGTAACCCACGCAATACATTCACCACACTGCTGATGGTGATGATGAACACCGTTACGATAATTCCCAAAGTCATGGCATACCAGCGCTCGTCGCGGTATCCCGGCGACGAGGGCATGGTGAGGCCCGGAATTGCAGCGCCACCGGAAGGGGCGCTCGGCGCTGCATCGACAACGGCTTCGGTAGATTCGGCTTCGACTGTCGCTTCCACGTCTGATTCTTCAGTTTCTTCGGTTACGACGGCTTCTTCGGTTTCGTCAGCGTCTGGTTCATCGGTTGGGTCTTGATAAGCGCGCCGTGCGACGGCACTCGAAATACGTTTCGAGGCCGCCACAGCATCGGGGCTTTCGGGTGTGGCTTCAGGCAGGTCTTGGATAGTCAAGAGCGGCGTCGATACCCAACCCTCGTCACCATCTTCGAGCCGTACCTGCGTCCAATCGTTGCTGCGGGCGATTACATCCACCTGCGAACCCGGCTGCAAGACAGCGACAGCGGCGAAAGTCGTGCCCGGCCCACTGCGAACGTTGATCTGCTGTGCGGCGCTGACCGTCGCTGTGCCGATCACGGGCAGTTGATCTTCCACCGTTGGTTCTTCGCCGACGTTGGCTTCGCTCTCGGTTTCGCCTGCGGCGGTATCGACACCGGCTTCGCTGTCACTTGGCGTTTCGCCGCCGGGCGATTCATCGCCTTCTTCGGACGGTTCAGGCACGAGCGTTTCCGGCTCTGGCTCTGTCGGACGGCGCGAGGCCGTCAGCGTTTCAATCAGTTCAGCGTAGGTATACGCATCGCGGTAGCCGACCAGCAGCCCCTCGATGCCAACTCCGCTATCAGAGGCAGCGCGCACATATGGCTCGGCCAACGGCGCGGTGGAGTAGCTGGTGGCCATCACCAACGGCGCGGGCATCACGGGCGAAACCTGCTCCACCCATGCGCGCACGTCTTCGGGACGTTCGGCCACGACCACCGTCAGAGCAAAATCTCGCAGATCATTGAGCGTAATCCCCGATGGATTACCAAAGGCATCGTTCAGTCCGATGGCGCTGGTGCCCCGCGCAAACGAGCGCAGCCCAACCACATCGCCGGCCAGATAGCGCAGCACGAAGTAATCGCGGTTGGCGGTCAAGCCTTCCGGTTGTCCCAATTCCGCTAGGAAAGCGGGATCGTTACTGATCGTATTGAGAATATTGCCCGCATGGAGCAAACCAATGGGCGAACGACTCACTAACACCGGACGCGCCCGCCGCAGCAGAATGTGGCGCAAAATCGCGTCGGTCATGCCGTCGAGTTCGCCCGCCGCAGTCGGATTGTATTCGATGCCCACCAGCACATACTCTCGCGGTTGCAGCGAGTCGATGCGGCTGAAAGCCTGTTGAGCGTCACTGCCTGCCGCAAATCGGCTCGGCGGCAGATCGCCCACACGCAGCTGCGAGAAGTAGAACGGCGCGACCACTGCCAGCAGCAGCAGCAGCGAAATCACCAAACGCCCCACCTGTCGCTGTCGGCGGCGGGCGACGGGCGCGGTTTCTTGCACGACCTTTTCGGCGCGGCTTTCTTCGCGGGCACCTTCTTCGTCCTCATCGAGGCTCGAATAGGGGCCTTCATATGTCAGGTCAATGGCGGACGGGCCGCGAAGGGCAGGCGTCGAAGGCGCGGCGGCAGCAGCCTGTGACAGCGCTTGCGCCTCGAAGGCCACCAACTGCTTCAACAAATTGACTTTGCCCTGCTGTTCGCCGCTCAACGCCAGCGCGCTTGTCAGTCCCGGCAAACCGGCCTTCATGGTCGAGGCAGGCAGCGAGTCGGTTAGTCCCGGCAGCAGTTGATTGAGTGCGCCGCTTTCCGCTGCGCTTGCCGGAGTGGGTAACTGCTCCGAACGCTGATGTAGTTTACGCAGGCGTTCCGGTAATTCATCGAGCGGGCGGTCATCCTGCTGGCGCAAAATCGCTGACGCCGATGAATTGCCCACCGCCGCGCCCAATTCGGACAAGAACAGATCACTCGCACGTTCGATTCCGGGTGTTTCGTTTATCTGTGTGCGGTCAAGATCCATATCGATGAACGCCGGATCAGACAGCAGCGTATCGATGTCGGCTTCTCCGGTCGAAATCAAACTGCCCGTGTCCGGCAGCGCGAGTTGGCTGTCATCCAGTGACGCGAGGAAGGTATCGAGATCGTCAAACGAGAGTTCTTCGGAAGCCTGTGCTTCAACTTCGCTGCGTGGCAAAGGACGACGCGGGGCGATGCTCTCCGGCACGGGGATCGGCACGGCGGCATCGGCTTCGGTAACGTCGCCCAATTCTTCCAGCCAATTGAGTAGGTTGGCGTCACCTTGTGGCACGCCTCGCAGTTCCGACGCGCTCATGTCGGCGCTGGCGAAGTCGTTCTCCATCTCCGCGAACCAATCCATCGGCGACTCTTGGGCAGGTTCAGGAGTACGCTCGACTCCCATTTGCCGTTCGGCTTCTTGGAGGTTGGTCAGGAAATCAGGGTCGAAGGCCGTCTCGAAAATGTCGCTTTCGGCGGCGGGCACTGCGGCTTGAGATTCATCGTCGGTCAAGAAACCGAACTCGCGCAGCAAATCCTCGTCGGCGGGCTGCGCGCCCGACAACGCGATGCCTTCGGTCATATCGACCACCGGACGCGGACGGCTCTCCTCTTGGGCGAGGCCGAGGCTGTCTAAGAACGCTTCCATCTCGGCCTGTTTCATCGGGTCAGCGGCGGAAGCATCAGCCGCTTGTTCGTCCACAAGGAAGGAGAACAAATCGTCATCGGCCCGCGCAATTGCAGGCTCTTGCTCCTGCGTGAAGTCACCGAACAGGTCATCCAGCGATGGTTCGGCGAGGTCAACGTCCTGAGTCTGGCTTGCAACGCCGCCGACTTCGCTCATCATGGCATCGAAATCGAATTCCATGCCTTCGGCTGGCACTTCTTCTGCCTGCTGACCGCCAAGCATGGAGTCGAAATCGAAGTCCATTTCTTCCGCGGGCGCTGCATATTCCGCCGCAGGTTCGTCGGGGAACTCGACCACGTATTCTTCGAGCGGCCCATCGCTGACCGGCCAAGCCTCTTCTGCGTCAGGGCTGTCGCTTTCAAAGTTGAGTTCGTTCAGGAAGTCAAGTTCGTTGGCTTGCTGCTCAGCTTCCGCCGCGAACGACTCGTCAAACAGGCTGCCGAAATCTTCCAGCGAACCCGTCCCGGGCCGCGCTTCTTCGATCACTGGTTCGCTGAGTCCAAGATCGCTCAAGAAATCGGCGGGCAGCGGTTCAGCGGCGTCTTCGTCCTGTACGAAACCCTCTATAATTGGCCACTCATCATTAAAGTCAAATTCCTGAGGCTCGTACCCTAGTTCGTCCTGCACCCCGATTGAAGCCATATCCTGTTGGACTAAGCCCTGAAGCATCTGCCATTCATCATTGATGGCCGCTTCATCATAGGCGGGTTCGTCTTGTGAGGCTTCGATGCCGAGACCGCTCAGGAAATCGTCGGGCAGGGGTTCGGCTGCTGGCGGCTGATCTTGCGGCTCGATACCGAGACTGCTCAGGAAATCGTCGGGCAGGGGTTCGGCGGCGGTTTCGTACCCTTGGCCACCGAGCGAGGTGATCCAGTCGTCAGCCGCTGACGGTTCGGCATCGCCTATCGAAGCGACAGCCCGCGCCCATGCGTCGTCGGCGTCAATGGCTGCGCTTTCCATGTCGGTT
>JACMMD010000569.1 GCA_014379235.1 Anaerolineae bacterium | reverse complement strand
TGCACTTTGCCCTGCTGCACGTCAATCGCGGTGACTTCGGTCATCTGGTGGATGTGGACGCCGCGCTCGTCCGCGCCACGCGCGTAGCCCCAGACCACCGCGTCGTGGCGGATGATGCCGCCCGGCGGGTGAAAGAGCGCGCCCATAATCGGATAGCGAGGATGGTCGGTTAAATCCAACTGCGGACAAATTTTCGCCAACTCATCGGGGTAAACCAGCCGACTGTCTACGCCTTGAAGTTGATTGACCTCGGCGCGCCAGCGCATCGTGCGGACGGCGCTGTCGGTATGCGCCAGCGTCAGATGCCCACGCTGGCTGAACATCACGTTGAAGTTCAAATCCTGCGAGAGTTCTTGATAGAGCCTGACACTCTCGTCATAGAACAACACGCCTTCTGGTGTCAGGTAGTTCGAGCGGATGATGGTGGTGTTGCGCCCGCTGCCACCATGCCCGATGTAGCGCTTCTCTAGCACAGCGACGTCAGTGATGCCGTGATGCTTGGCAAGATAGTACGCCGCCGCGAGTCCATGCGCGCCGCCGCCGATAATCACCACATCGTAGCTGTCTTTCATATCGTGGACGCGCCACATACGCTGCTGTGGTTTGCTGCCGTTCAAACCCTGCCTGATGAGTTGGGTCATAATGGTTTTCTGTCTTGATCGGTCAATAGACGCTCAGGTAATTATCGGTTTCCCACTGGCTAACGCTGCGATGATAGCGCTGCCATTCGTCACGTTTGACTTCGATGTAATAACGTGCGAACGATTCGCCGAGCGCGTTCATAATCACAGGGTCATTTTCCAGATGGTCGAGCGCTTCGTTGAGGTTTTGCGGGAGTGTGTCGATCTTGCGGCGCTGGATTTCGTCGGGGTGAATTTCGTACAGATTCTCGTCGTTGCGCTTGCCGGGATCGATCTTGTTCTCAATGCCATCCATGCCAGCGGCCAGCATCGCGGCGAACGCCAGATAAGGGTTGGCCGCGCCATCCACCGAGCGCACTTCAAAGCGTCCGGGGCCGGGGATGCGGATCATTTGCGTGCGGTTGCTCGCGCCGTAGGTGATGTAAACGGGGGCCCATGTCGCGCCCGAACGCGGTGAGGCAACGACGATGCGCTTGTAGCTGTTGACAATCGGGTTGGTGAGGGCTGTCAGCGCTTTGGCATGTTTCAGGATACCGCCCATGAACCACTGGCCGATTTCTGATAAGCCGTTGGGGCCGGATTTATCAAGGAACAAATTGGTCTCGTTCGCGCTGTCCCACAGGCTCATATGGTAATGCGCGCCGTTACCCGTGAGGTTAGCGAATGGCTTGGGCATGAAGGTCGCCATCAATCCGGCTTCTTCGGCCACTGTTTTGACCATCCAGCGGAAGAACGTATGGCGGTCTGCGGTGGTCAGCGCGTCGGCATATGTCCAGTTGATCTCGAACTGGCAGTTGGCATCTTCATGATCGTTGGCATACGGCTGCCAGCCGATTTCCCGCATGTACTTGATGAGCTTAATCATCATGTCGAGGTTGCGGTGCAGCGTCCGTAGGTCATAACATGGCTTACC
>JACMMD010000568.1 GCA_014379235.1 Anaerolineae bacterium | reverse complement strand
GGATGATCTGTTCCGCGCGCCGAAAATTGATGAGCGCCGGCCCGAGCCCACCCGTTTGATAATACGCATTGCCGAGATTGATATACAACGCGCCATCGACGACTTCGCTCACAATCAGCGACTCGTATAAGCCGATTGCGCCCGCATAATCACCCTCTTCGTAAGCCGCGTTCGCCTGCACCATCACGAACGCCGCATCATTCTGCGCCCATACAGCGCTGGCTAGCACTGCACAAACCACGATCAGTAGGGGCACGATAACGAACAAAGTTCGCCGTGCCCTTATAAATGTATTCCCTTGTACCCTTAACCCTTTGTACCTTTGTGATAAGTTTTTCATCTTTCTCATGGCGCAGTCGTCTCCACGAGAATGGCTCGCCACGATTTATCCAATGCCGTGAGCGCTTCTATCGAGCGATTCACCAGCGCGCCAACATCCGTCAAATCCACAGGCGCGAACCGCCCCGCCTCAGCCATTTCAACACACATCAGCACACGCCCGATAACGCCCGAATCGATTCCTTGTTCAGCCATCACACGCTGCAAATCGCTATGGCTGAAAGCCCGTGTCTCTTGATTTAACTTATCTCCGAAATAACCAACGATGGACTCTGCCACCGTTTGATACGCTTGTTTCGGTGGCATCCGTTCGGCAGATTTCAGTCGTTTACGCGCTTGCAGCAGCGCTTTCGAGCGACGCGTCTTCACTTCGTCACGCTTCTGCCGGGAACGCCGCGCAACCCACATCCAACTGGCCAAGGCCACACCCGGCGGCAGCGCCCACAACACCCAGAATGCGGCAGCAGGATACGGGCTGCTGGCGAACTCCAACACCGCCGGAACCGGCTTGAGCGGCAGCACTCGCAGCGCCGTAGTGGCCGCCTCAATCGCCATTGGAGTCGGCACACCGTCGGCAGCAGGCAAAATATCTAACGGCACAGCCGCTGTACTGACCGAGCGGAAGGCAGGTTCAGCCGGATCGAAGTAGCTTAAGGTGATTATCGGCAGTGTTTGAGGGCCGGGCTGGTCAGGGATGATCTGCCACTCGAACACTTTCTCGCCAATAGTGACATCATCTTCTACCGTCGAGCTGTAGCTCGTCTGATTCTCATACACGCGCCACGTCGGTGGTACAGGTAGTTCCGGTGAAGTAAGCTGCTCCACATTGCCCGTGCCTGTGACAGTCAGGCGCAGCGTAAGCGGCTCGCCCTGCGCGACAGAGACACGATCCAGCGTTGCCGCCAATTGGAACTGCCCCACCGCGCCGCGAAAGCCTTCGGGAGCGCCATCCGGTAAGGGTTGAACTTGAACGCTGACAGCATCGGTCTGCAATTTTATTTCATCGCTGAACAGCGTTTCGCCAATCGTGATGAGCGACGGGTTTATAATCAACTCACCAACTTCTGTTGGATACAATGATGTATTGACCTCGGTAAGCTTGTAAGCGCGACCATCGACCTGCTGATCGGTCTGACGTGCCGCGCCCACTTCTGCCCGCCAGAAGCCCTCGAAATCAGGCGGCTCATAACCCGGCGCGCTGGCCAAAACCATCGCGGTATAAAACCGGAAGCTGTAGCTCACCTGTTGCCCGATATACGGCGTCGGGTTATTGACTGAAGCTTCGACAAAAATCTGCCGATCCAGCGCCGAACTCGATGGCGCGGTTGGCGTCAGGTCTTGTGCTGCGACGGGCGCGGCGAACAACAACAGTGCCAACGTCGCAATCCACAACAGCGCCCATGAACGCATACCGCTACCAGTCTTCTTCCGGCGAATTCGCCGGTGTTGCTTGTCCCTGTAAATATTCACGGAGCGTTTGTTGATCCTGTTGAACAGCGTCTAAAAGTTGTTCGGCGGCTTCGATGGACATCGGCCCGCCAGCTTCCGGCGCAAGCGAATCTCCCGGTTCATCACCATCCTCACCCTCTTCAGGGGATGGCGGCGGGGGCGGCACGTCCGGCTGAGTTGTCGGCGTATTAGGTGTCGGTGTTGGTAACTGCTGACTCTGCGGCGCTTGCGTCGGTGTTGGCGTCGAGTCCGGTTCGTCCTGTGTCGGTTCGGTTTCCTGCTCTTGTGGCGGCGGAGTAGAAGTCGGCAGGCGCGACAAAGCCAATTCTAGATTATAGCGGGCATCCTCATCATCGGGGCGGCGCAGCAGCGCGTTCTGATAGGCCGTGATCGCCTCTGGATACATCGCCATGTCGAAGTACACATTGCCGAGATTGTAGTACGCCTGCTGTGCGAGTGTTTCGTCTGCGCTGGTCAATGCCTGTTCCAGCGAGGCCCGCGCCGCGTCGAGATCACCCTGCTCGGATAATGGCCCCGCCGCGTTGTAGTAAGGCACAGGCAAATCAGGTTCAGCCACCTGCGCCGCATAATACGCTTGCAGCGCGCCGTCATAGTCTTGCTGCGAGTACATTGAGTTCCCGGCGTTGTTGCGCTCCGCCGCATTCACACCGCAAGCCACCAACGCCAATGTCAGCACTATCAACGTCATACCAAAAGCGATTTTGCGTGAACGAGAATGCCCCTTCATGCGGCCCCCTGTTTACGTTCACGACTGCGGCCCGTATCCGGCAGCAAGATTTCGAGTGACAATGCCACCAGCGCCAGCGCCACAAAAATTGCGAAGCGCTCAATGCCGCGAGACTGCGCGTTGAGGCTCTGTTCAAGCACGCCCGATTCGATCTCGTTGATGAGCGTTATCAGGTTTTGTACCTCGACACCGCTTGCGCTGGCCCGCTGGTAAAGGCCGTTGGTGCGCTCTGCGATCTCTTGCAGCAGCGTTTCATTTAATGCTGACGACACCACGTTCCCCGCACGATCTTCTTTATAGCCAATCACATTGCCAGCGTCGTCGTGGAGTGGAATAGGCGCGCCTTCAGGGTCGCCGTAGCCCAGCGTATAAATGATGACGCCGCGTTCGCTGGCCGCATCCACCACTGACAACGGGTCGCCCTCAGTGCTTTCGCCATCGGTAATCAAAATCACCACCTGCGCCGTACCCCGCGATGAGTCAAACGAGTCGAGCGCGAGTTGCAGCGCTTGCTGGATAGCTGTCCCCTGCCGGGTG
>JACMMD010000567.1 GCA_014379235.1 Anaerolineae bacterium | reverse complement strand
GTTAGTGATGTCTACCGCAGAAAGACGGTAGATGTTTGCTCCATTTGCTCATCAGTGAATGCTGCCGTTTTCGACGCCAACCGCTTCCGCGATACGTTCGCGCTCCTGATATTCCTCAAGCATCCGCTTGACCTCAGGCCGCGTCAAGATCACCGAGCTGTCGTCCTCTTGCAGCAGGTCTTTGGGCACAGGGATGCGCCGCTCCGCCAAGAAATCCACCAGCGCGTCGCTGAAGGTGCGGGCGGGTGCTTGGTTGCCGTAAGCCTCTTTGACCTCGCTCAGATGATCGACCAACCACAGATACAAATCGCCTTCGGTGCGGTTGGAGTCGTGCTGGAGCATATCATACTTGCGGATGAGCGATACCGCCGGACGATACACATTGTCGTACCAATCGGCGGCGGCTTCCTCGATACTGACTTCCTGACCACGCGCTTTCTCTAGAAAGCTGCGCTGCAAATGAATGTGGCCGAGCAGGTCGCTGTAGCGCGATGGCTCGGATAGAATGATCGGTTGATGGTGCGGGCGCGTCCGTTGCAGCCCGGTTACAGTCACGAAATCCGCATAGCAAGCGGCATCGTCCAATTCTTGTGCAGACATGCCGGGATGCAGTTCAATTGGTGTTTGTAACTCGGTGACGTGCGCCTCGATGGTCTTCGCACCCATGCGCCGCGCAACGGATACGCGGTGATTGCCGTCGCGCACGAAGTACACATCACCCACTTTGTAAAGTTCAATCGGTGGTAGTCCGCGCATCCCGTTGGCCTCAGCGTAGACGCGGCTCCAACGTTCCTGCATTTTGCCGCTCTTGGGCAAAAAGCTGCTGGTGAAATCACGGTAGCGTCCCACGCTGCCCGCGATCTGATCTATCGGGACGTTTTGCAGCCCTTTGTAAGATTCTTCGCGCAGCCGCAGACGTTCCTTCACGTCGTCAAAGCTGAGAAGTTCGGCAGGCTTTCCACGTAGATGGTTGAGTATGTCGTCCCAAAAGGCGCGCATCCTCGCGCTTTGAAACGCGCTGATGCCTTCCATAAGGCGTACCTGTTGCGATTCATCGCCGGATACCATAGTGTTCCTTAGCATTACCGTTTCTTCATTCCTCAGTGTATACTGTTATTCATCTATCATACAATAGCTTTTTTAACTGATTGTGAAGAAAAGTACATTGTGCGAAATTACTACTATTGTTGTCGAACCTTAACAAGCCCCTCTCAACTCTTTAGCGAAAATTAACAGCGCGCACCTACAATATTTATTTCTAATTCGCACAACACATTATTGGAGTTCTCCAAATTGACCTACATCTTAGTGACTAATGACGACGGCGTTCAAGCGCCCGGTATCTTTGCGTTGGCGACAGCCTTGCGCGAATTGGGTGAGGTTGAAGTGATCGCACCGTCCAACAACCAGAGCGCCAGCGGCCATAAGAAGACATTGTTTCAGGACATCAGGTTCGAGGAAACCACGCTGCGTGATGGCTCTGCGGCGATTGCGGTTGGTGGTTCTCCGGCGGACTGTATCGCAGTGGCCGCGCTCGGCCTCAAGAAGTGGCCGCCGCGTATCGTGGTTTCGGGCATCAATCGTGGCGCAAATATGGGGCAGGACGTGACCTACAGCGGCACAGTGACCGCCGCGCTGGAATCGACTATACAAGGTGTGCCAGCGGTAGCCGTCTCGCTGGCGAATATGGCTGCGAACGAACCCGAAGACTACGAAACGGCTGCTAAGGTGGCAGTAGACGTGGTTCGCAAAGTCATCGAGAAATCGCTGCCGCCGTTCACCATTTTGAATCTCAACATCCCCAATGGGCGCGGTGTCAAGGGCTTACGACTGACGCGGCAGGGTGTCCGTATCTACCGCGACGAGATCGAAGTCAACGACGGCTTTGTACGCATCGTCGGGCCAGAGCCGAGCGGCATGGTCGAGGAAGAAGGCACGGATTTATGGGCCGTGCATAACGGTTACGCCAGCCTGACACCCATCAGCCTTGACCTGACCGCGCACCATTTCATCGCTAACATCGGCGCGTGGGATATTCAGTTGAGCAGCACCATCCCCCTACGGCGCGACGAAACGCCAGAGGTTATTGACGAAACGACGATCATGCAGGCCGAGGTCGAGCACAACGGCGCTCAACAGGAAAATGCTGGTAATCAGGTAAATAAGCGGCATCGTCGGGGCGACGAATTCAAATAGACCCGGCAGCAAATACAGCGCCAAAATCGTCAGCGCGCTGAATAATGGCGCGAAGAAAGCCACGCTGCGCTGCTGACGATAGGTTTTCAAGCGCAGCATGTCGATGCCGTGAACACCATACAGCACCAACCAACCGTAGAAACAGCCGAACACGGTTATGGCGCTGCGGGTCGCGTCGAGATTGCCGAACGTCACCATATAGGCGCAGACGTACAACAGCGTCATCGCAACTGCGCCAATCACGCCTGATATAAGAATGTAATCCAGCACGTCACGCCGGAAGCGTTCCATCTTCGAAGGCCGCCATAGCTCGAAGGCGATGAACGTCGCAGGCATGTTGACCGTGCCGAAGGTCAGGAAACTGATCTGCACAGGCGTGATCGGGAATGGCAGCGTCAGAAAACCCACGAACACGAACAGAAAAACCCAATAGGCATTGCGCGTGAGGAACAGTTTGGTTGTGCCGTAGATCGTCTGGGTGATCGAGCGCCCCTCGTGAAAAGCCATCGGCAGCGTAGACATAGCGTTATTCAGCAGCACAATGTCGCCGATGTCTTTGGCGATCTGCGCGCCGTCGTTCATGACGATGGCAAGGTCGGCGGCTTTGAGCGCGGGAACGTCGTTGACACCATCGCCCACCATCGCCACGTATTCGCCTTGCTCTTTCAGCGCCATAATCAAACGCCGCTTGGTGTCCGGCTCGATGCGGGCGAACACAGTCCCACGCATCGCGGCGGCGGATAGCTCACCATCGGACATAGCCACCAATTGGTCGCCAGTGTAAGCCTGCTCGACCTGCATTCCGGCTTCGGCGGCGATAGCACGCACAGTCTCGACGTTATCGCCAGAGATGACCTTGAGCTTAACCCCCTGCTCGCTGAACGCTTGCAACGTCTCCCGAATATCATCGCGTACCTTATCGCCCATGACAATCAAGGCAAGCGGCTGCGCGGCGTTACCGAGATGTGTGTCAGTGGGCGGCTCGGTTGTCCGTGCGAAGGCCAGCACTCGCAAACCGCCAGCGGCCAGTTCACTAGCCCGACGCGCTAACTCGCTGTTCTGGTCAAGCACGCGCTCCGGCGCACCGAGAATCAGCGTTTCGTCGCTGAACTCTATCGCGCCCCACTTGCGCGCTGATGTGAACGGGATTTCACGG
>JACMMD010000566.1 GCA_014379235.1 Anaerolineae bacterium | reverse complement strand
CGCTGCCATGAATGAGAATCACCGTCGGGAAGGGGCCGTCACCATGCGCCGGATAGGTGATCTGTGCGTCGGCTTCGAAGTCGCCAAAGTTCACCGTGAAGCTGTCGCGGAATAGGTCAAATGGGTTGTCGTCTTGCGCGAGCGCGGATTGACAAAGGAACACCGAAACGCAGAGCAAAAGAAGCGCAGACAAACACGGTTTGCTGATAGGGCAAACTTGGGATTTGAACATTTTGTTTCGCTCTCGTTAGCGACTGAAAGCGCCGGGTGGCTGATTGACGACATTCTGCGGATCGTAGGGAAGATCACAGCAGGAATCGGTATCCGGTATTTCAAGCGTCATCGGCACAGGCGTAACACTGAATACGCTGCCATCGGGCACAGGTCGATAGTCGCCGTTTTCAGGGTCGATCAACTGCGGCTCGATGGTGTTGATGGCGTTTTCGGCACGGAGCTGATCGGCGCTACACGTCGGATTATCCGGTTGGCAGCCTGCATCCGCTTCAATGCCAAGCGGCAAATCCGCGGGGCCGTTCCAGATGATATTTCCGCGTATCTGCAAGCTGGTATCCGTTTGCGCGGGCGATGGGATGTTCGAGTCCGGCGCGGGAATGCGCGGCCCATGGATGTCGAAGTGCTGCCACTGGCTTTGAAAGCCTATCGGGTTATAGATGATGTTGTTGTAAATGTAGATTCCGTCGTTGGGGATAGGCTGCGCGTAGTCATCACCGATTTGTGCCGTGCCCCAACCGCCTTGCGCGAGATTATCCGCACAGCGCTGCGTATCGCCATCGCATGAGCGCGCCCCGAACACGACTTCGATGGCATGGCTGCGCGCTCCGACGCGATAGAGCGTGTTATAGGCGAACGCGATATTCGAGCCGCCGTTTACACCAATGCCCGCGCCGTCCGTGTCATGGATGATGTTGTCCGCAAACAGGATGTTTTGCGCTTCGTAGGTCAGGAACGGCTGTGCCATGTACTCGAAGCCCGTGCCTTGCCCCGCCGTGAAGCCGCCCGTGCCGCAGTCGTAAATTTCATTGCGCTCGTAGTACAGGTATCCCGAGCCGCCTTTCGCGTAGGCGCACCAATCGCCCGCGTTATGGATGCGGCTGTCGATGACGTGGCCGTATTGCACCGCTACGAAGTCGATGGCGTTATCCCACGCGCCGGAGATGTCACTGTTCTCGATGAAAACGTGCTGCGACTGGTTGATCTTGACGGTTTCTTGCACGTTGTAGGTTGCGGGGTCTGCGCCGACGACGGTGACATCCCGCAGCAGTAGATTGTCACAGCGTTCGCAGTGGAAGACATCACCGCCGCCCGCCGAGATATGCAGGCCGATCAGGTAGAGGAAGCGCGTGTCGAAGATGTTCAAGCTAGGCAGCAGCGCCGTCGCTGCGCCGTCAGCGGCTTCGATGATGATCGGATAGTCAGCCGTGCCATAGCGCGATTCGAAGTAACGCGGCACATCGTCATCGTCATAAGTTCCGGCCACGAGCCGGATGCGATAGCCCGTTTCCAGTTCTGCGCCCACCGGAATGCGATTCCACGCTGCGGACAGAGTGCGAAGCGCAGCATCGCGGGATGCGCCGCTGGCATCGTCATCGCCGTTGATGGGGTCAATCCATACTTCGGTTAAGGCGAGGCTGTCGTAGGAAATGTCCGTCGGAGTGCGCTGTGCGTTCGCGGGATAAACGAGCAGTACGAAGGCGGCGATCAGCAGAAAGGTATGTTTTCGGATAGTCATTACAGAGGTTCGCTGTTTATGGTCATCGTAGGGCGCAGTCTAACAAAGTTTCGGACGCTGCGCCCCTACCAATTTATTCCATAAAGATGTTGAGCAGTTTTTCGCCGCGCTGCGAGAGGCGATAGTAAACGCGGTTGCCACTGCGATGCGACTGCACCAATCCGGCTTGGCTCAAACGCCCTAACTGCTGCGAAACCGCGCCTGCCGTCAGGTTGAGCTTGAGCGCGAGTTCGCCCGTATTGGTGGGGTTGAGGAGCGCTTGCAGCACCCTTGCACGGCCTTCGCCAAGCGCTAGCACCAGCGTTTCTTCTGGGTCGGGATGCGTTGGCTGATACCATAAGCCAGTGCCACGCGCCTGATAGAGTACCATCGGTTCCCATTCAGGCACGATTTGCCATGAGACGCCAGCACATTTGAACACCATCGGCACGAGCTGAAGCCCTGAGCCATCAAGCGTGTATTCGCTCGGAAACCAGCGGTGCTCTTTTTTCAACAGCTTGATGACATTGTTCTCGTAGCAGATTCCATCGCTCAAATCACTGATGGTTTCTTCGACGCCATGCAGCGCAAGCTGTCGTCCGCGATACAGGATTTCATCTTCGAGAATACTGTTGATATTTGTCCAGTGATGCGACAGGGCGCGCTTCCAGTAGAGTTGAAGTTCCTCGATCAAGCATTCGATTGATTCGCGGGGATAAGCCAGATAGTTCTGCCGAATTTCCGACGTGCCCTCATAGTTGATGACCATCTCGATATTCTTGCGGATAATTTGCTCTGGCATGGCGCGAAGTTGCGCGATTTCGTCGTCCATTGTGAAGTGGGTCGAAGTTGGTGTCGGCGTCAGAAAATCCGCGATGTAACGCGACGCGATGGCCGCATCTATGTACTCAAACTTAATTCCGTGCAAGGCACGGCTGGCTTCCTCTACCCATGCGCGATAAAGCGTCTGTTGTTCGGGCTTATGATACAGAATTTCATAGCTCATCATCAGTTCAGGCAGCGGGCTAAAAGCGAAGCGCATCGCGTCCACATCACCGGGCGAAAGATGAATCGAGATCATATGAGCTTGTGTCCTGTGTTTGCGTGCTTACTGTTCAGTATAGGGCGAAAAGCACCCATAACCGACTCCTTTAGTTTTTTCTAAAAGAGTTCGTCATTCGATCAACTGGTCGTACACTGAAACTGTAGATAAGAAGCAAGAATTGGTACTCCAATTCCTGCACCATAGCGAACGGGATGAGTAGCAATCATGAACGAATATTCTATTCTGCTGCTGAATAAGATATACCGTCAAGAGGCCATTCAGCAGGCCGAGTCCCGGCGGTTGGCACGTCGCGGCAAGAAGGCTGCTGAGAGTAAAGCTCAACCCCGCCGCGTGAATGTGATGTCCGTCGCATGGCGCTGTTGGTCGTGGGTGCGTCAAATCCGGCTGGTCTGGAACTGGCAGCGCCCACTCGCGCTTAAAAATGAAACAGGCTGCTGAGAGCAGCCTAAACTAAGCCGTTGAACCTGCCTCGCCGCGATACACGACTCGAAAGCGGCGAGGTGGGGGTTCGGCAGGGTCGATGATGTCCTCGAAAGAAACCTCGATTAATCCACGTTGTGTAAACTGCTGTAGTTCTTCTTTGGAAAGCGGCCACGGAATGCCGGGATTGGGCGCATCGTGTTCCCGCGCCCACGCGATGACGACTAACGTTCCGTTTTTGGCCACAAAGCCCGCGATATTGGCGATGATCTTTTCGCGGAATTGGGGGTGCAGCGCCTGAATGGTGTGAATTTCCAGCACGAAATCGAACGCGCCGCGCCACGCTTGTGGCGGCTCTAGCACGTTCACAACTTGATAATTGACCCTAGAGTTCGGGAAACGCTGTTGTGCCCATTCGATTGCTGTAGGCGAGATGTCGAACGCGGTCACGTTGAAGCCGAGCGCGTTCAAATATTCCGCGTCATCGCCTAAGCCACAGCCGACGACCAGCGCCGTTTTGCCCGTGCCCTGTACGCCTTCACGCTCTGCCCATATCTTGAGATTGGGATTCGGCAGCAGGTATGCCCACGGAACTGCGTTCATATCGCCACCTGCACGGGTATAAATGGCGTCGAAGTTCAGGCCGGGAACGTCGTCGTTCATGATGCTCTTTCTGGCAGCGGCCAGCCATCCGGCGTGAAGCGCGAAATCGTCAATTCGGGCAGCGCTTGATAACTGATCGGCAGCGCATAAAGGTCGATAACATTGGTTTCGCCGAGCAGCGTGACCCAATTTGCCCGCTGCGATTGTTCCGTCCACACGATCAACGCCAGCGATGCGCGGCCATCGGTCAGCGCGGCGGCGATTTGGTTTTCGGGCAGTGAGG
>JACMMD010000565.1 GCA_014379235.1 Anaerolineae bacterium | reverse complement strand
CGAATAGGAACGGCTGCGTTTCGACCACCAGAGCGGGTTGATCGTCGATCTGGAAACTGGCCGACGTGGGCGGCGTTTGTCCTGTGATAGCCAGCGTCAGCGTTTGCGGCTCGGCAATCACACCGAGATCAGCCACATCGGGCACAATCTCGACGGCGGAAGGAACAGCGCCGATTTCAAACTCGACTGACTCTGTACCGATATCGCCATCCTCATCCGTCGCACTGATTGTTAACGTATAGGGGCCGGGCGGATACTGCACCGGGTCAATCGTGACCGCAAAAGTCTCAGTTACAGTTTCGTCGGGTTCTTCTTCTTCAACCGCAGCGCCAGCGGTGATGCTGCCACTACCCGACAGCACCGCCCCCGCGATAGTTGTACTGCTCGAAACCAGTTCGTCATCGGCCATGATCGTCACTTCAATATCAGTGGGCACGTCGATGGGTTCGACGGGTATGTCGCCAAAGCGGATAATCGGCACAGGGATAGGCGCTCGCAGCGATCCGGCAGCAGTTGCGCTGCCATCAGGCGTGTCTACTCGCAGCGTTAGATCGTATTCCGTGCCATCGGCGGGCAGCTGCGCGTCCAACGTAATCACATACTGACTGCGTAACAGCGCCGCGAGATCGGTGTATATGCCGAGCAGTTCTTCCGGCGTGGGCGACTCGACATTGCGCGAGTTTGTGCCGAGTGCGAGTTCTTGTAGGTAGGTTCTGTCCGTGCCATAGCCGAGACCAATCGTCACGACGGATACGCCGCGCGCCTGCGCTTCTTCCAACGCGGCATCCCGTTCAACGGTGCTCCAACCGCCGAACTCCGCGCCATCGCTCAACAGGACAACAACGCGACGCGGTGTCGGTGCTGATTGCGCCACGCGAATAGCTTCGAACGTGCCTTGATACAGCGAAGTTGGCCCGCCAGTTTCCAGCGAGGCAATGGCCGCCAGCAGTGCCGCTGTATCGGTGGTGTAGTTTTGCACCAGTTCGACATTACGATCAAACGACATGATGGCTACAGGGTCATTGGGGCCGACATTTTCGACAAAGGCGGTGGCCGCTTCTTTGGCGCGGATGAGGGGCGTTCCAGCCATGCTGTCGCTGGTGTCGATCAGCAGCACGACGGCGAACGATAGATCATTATCAGTGACGTTCTCGACCTTGACGATGCTCACCTGACCGGCCAGTTCACCCTCGACGGAAAAATCCGCCGCCGTGAGGCCGCGGACAGGTTGGCCGAGCGCGTTATAAACGTTGGCGGTGACGGTGACTTCCGGCAGTTGGCTGGGGTTGATGCCCGTAATTTCGATACGCGGCGCGGCAGAATCCTGCATCGCCACCAGACCAACAGGCATCCCTATCGCCACGATAATCAACAGCGCAATCAGGAACAGCAGTGATCTTTTCACGGCTTCCCCCACAGTTGTGTCGAAAATAATAAAGTGCGTTGACCGCAGTTTTTGGTTTGAAAGAACGATGTCTAAAGCCGCCTAAAACGACTGTCTACAATGTTATCTTAGTTTGCGCTATTTGCCACAAATAGAGGCAAGGGGTTCAACCGCCAAGCCGCGAAATACGCCAGGCAATACAAAAGTTTTGTCACAAAATAGCAAAGCAACAAAGAAAAATCAAACGTTTTTCCTTGTACCTTTGACCCTTTGTACCCTTGTAATATGTTTTTTCCTTGCCTGACTGCTCACTATGCTTTCGCGCCGTTGAGCAGCGTTCGCAAAGCGGCGACGTTGGGCTGTGCTTCGAGCAGCACATCTTCCACCATGATCGCGTCGAGGCTCAGGTGCGCGAGGCGCTTGAGATCGTCGGCGGATCGTATGCCATCCATAACCATGACGCGGATATGACCGGGGATGAGTGGGCGCAGTTGGAGCGTGATCTCGATGTCATGCTGCTGCGTTTGTAGGTCGATGTTGCTAATGCCGATGACCAATGGGCTGATGGTCAGCGCGTGGTCGAGTTCTTGGCGGCTGTGAACCTGCACGATAGCCGTCATGCGATTGCGCTGCGTGGCTGAAAGCAGGGATCGCAGCAGTCCCGGCTCAAGCACCGCTGCTGACAACACCAATGCCGCCGCCCCTGCTGCCCGCGCTTCGATGACCTGATATTCGTCCAAAATGTAATCTTGCGTAATCACAGGCACATTGACAGCCCGCGCCACCAATACCAGATCGTCCAACCCGCCGTAGTACACCGTCTCGTCAGTGAACAATGCCAGCCCATCGACACCTTTATGAACGCATTGCAGCGCCGATGATACGGGGTCGTAACTGTCGCCGTCGGTGTCCGGTTTCTCGGAACCCGCCTCGATGACCGAGTGCCGAATCTGCCCGATGAGCAGTACATGCTGATCGTCGGTCACAGTGCTGAGAATCGGCTGAGGCCGCCGCTGCATACTGGCCAGCGCACGAATCGCCTCGATGGGCGTTTTCGTTTTGCGCTCTTGAACGTATTGGCGCTTGGCCTGCACGACCATCTCTAGGGCGGTAGGGAGCTTTATGTCCGGCATTGCGTTCGGCGTTCCTTGATTTCTCCTAATGAAATATTGTAATAGTATTTTCGTTTTGTTTTCTGACACTTCGCGTTACTTATGCGCGTGTTTGTTTTTCCTAACAAGCGTTGGATGCTATAATGGCCAGCTATACGGTAAGGGCGCAGCATGCTGCGCCCCTACACCTACGCATTTTTAAGCCGCAAAGGTTATCGTCGCCGTGAAACTTTCGCATGACGAAGTTCGCCAGATTGCCGAATTGGCCAAGCTGGAACTGACTGAGGCCGAGATCGAACTGTATACCGGCCAGCTATCCAACATTCTTGATTATTTCGAGCGGCTGCAAACGCTCGATACGTCACACATTGAGCCAACGGCAACGGTGCTGCCACTGTCGAACGTGCTGCGCCCGGATGTCGCCGGGACACCCCTGCCGCCGGAATTGGTCGTGGCCAACGCGCCGGAAGCGATTGACAATCAGTTCCTCGTCAGCGCAGTATTAGACGAAGAATAGTACCGAGTACCGAGTAAAAGCTCGGAACTCAGAACTAGAACTATGGCTAACAAACGTATTCTCATTATCGAAGACAACGACGACGTGGCCGAAATGCTATCGGTCTTTTTCGCCCATCAATACGATGTCTACCATGCCGACACAGGCCCAACGGGCGTCGAGATGGCGCGCACACGCTTCCCCAATCTCATTCTGCTGGACGTGATGCTGCCGGAAATGGACGGCTATGATGTGTGCCAAGCGCTGCGGCAAAAGGCGCTGACCCGTTACATCCCGATCATCTTCCTTACGCAAAAAGACGAGCGTTCCAGCAAAGTGCGCGGTCTGGAACTAGGCGCGGATGACTACATCACCAAGCCATTCGACATCGACGAACTGCGACTGCGCGTCCGCAACTCGATTGACGCCGCCACTCGTGACCATCTGCATGAAATCCGCACCGGATTGCCGACAGGGCCGCTGATCGAAGAAGAAATCGAGCGTCGCAAAAAAGCGGGCGAGGCATGTATGTCGCTGTACTTCTCGATTGACGCCTTCCAGCCTTACATGGACGTGTACGGCTTCATGGCCGCCAACGAAGTCATGAATTACGCGGCGCGGGCCGTGCGGGAGATCATCACGGAGCAGGGGACGCCGCACGATTTCGTCGGCATCCGCAGCGATCAGTTCGTGGTGCTGACGCATACCGCAGAAGAAGCCACACTTACCGAGTTGCAACAGTCCGTCGGCAAACACTTCGCGGAAGGCATTCGCGCTTATTACACCTTTAGCGATGTCGAGCGCGGCCAGTTGTTGTTGAAAATGGGAACAGCACAGCAAACCATCGCGCCGTTGATGACATTCAAGGCGCACTCCGAACGGGCTTATTAGAGTCGCTTGGCTGGAAGCAATCGGCTACAACACGATTCGCATCTACCAACAAATACGTCAGTTCATCCGGCAAAACGACGTTTTTTCCGCAGTGTTCTTTG
>JACMMD010000564.1 GCA_014379235.1 Anaerolineae bacterium | reverse complement strand
GCCGGAAAACGTGTTCACCGATGTCGCCGTGTTCTCGCTGGTCACTGAGACCGCCGAAACCGCCTTCGTAGCCGCCTACTTGGCTGCTGCTAGGCGCGTGGCCGAACTTGGCGACCCTCTGCTGGCAGCGACGGCGGCGCAGGTCGCGGTAGTCGAAGCGCAGCACTTGGCGCTCGTGCGTCAAATCGGCGGGCGTTTGCCAAACCACGTCTCGCTTGGTGTGCCGTGGTTCACCAACGTGTCGGATGCTGTGCCCGTGCTGCAACCCTTCCTCGAAGGCGGCACAGGCTTCGAAGGCCCGGCAGCTTATCCCGGCGCGGAAGCGATCCGTGCAGTCGTTGGCGACAAGGGCGTGCGCGCAGTCGCCCCGTTCACCGCTATCGGTGCGGAAATGGCCGCCAATATGGAAGCTGCCGCCTCGATGACCAGTTCGATAGCCGGCACGATCTCTTCGTCAGCCTCAGCCGTCAACGTTCGCAGCGGCCCGGGCACAAGCTTTGCCGTTGTCACCACAGTTGCCAGCGGCGGCGCGGTGGACATCATGGCCCGCAACGCCGACTCCAGTTGGGTGATGGTCAGCGCCAATGGCACGTCGGGTTGGATCGCAGCGAACCTCATTTCTGCCAGCAGCGACATCAGCAGCTTGGCCGTTCAATAAAATTTCATCTCTTCGTAGGGGCACGAAATATCGTGCCCCTATAGTAACCCCCCTTTTCGTCACTGCCTACGAAATCCCTATGTCCATTCAATGAATGTTGATCCGCTCTTAACACTGTCTCCCCGATGCTTAAACAAGGCGTGTTAGCGTCCCTGCGTTCACGAACGTGTCAACAATTCATCATGAAGGGGAATATACTTTGAACTCGATTCGCACATCGATCTCACGCCGCGATCTTTTGAAGGGTGGCGTGGCAGTCGCCGGAGCGTCCGCGTTGAGCTTCAGCCAGCTTTTTGGCTTTACCAACGTATTCGCGCAGAGCGGCGGGGACGACCCGCAAACTATCCTCAACCTTGCGGCGACGGCGGAAACGTTGGCCTGCACCCACTACTACAGCGCGCTGACGAGCGGCGATCTCGGACTCGGCGAAGCACAGATTGACTACCTCAAAGCTGGCTTAGACGCTGAATTGCAACATCTCGAATTCCTGAACGCCAATGGCGGCGAGACGTTGGTCAGCGAGTTCTACGTGCCCGAAGGCGTATTCAGCGATGTCGAGATTTTCGCACAAACGACTGCCGTTGCTGAAACTGCGTTCGTGGCCGCCTACTTGGCCGCTACGCGACGTTTTGCGGAACTCGGCAATCCCCTGCTGGCTGCGACAGCGGCTCAGGTCGCCGCAGTAGAAGCGCAGCATCTCGCGCTGGCGCGTCAGATCGGTGGACGGCTCCCCAACCACATCTCGCTGGCCGCGCCGTTGTTTATCAATGTGTCTGATGCTGTGCCCATGCTGCAACCTTTCCTCGAAGGCGGCGAAGGCTATGAAGGCCCGGCGGCTTATCCCGGCGCAGATGCAATTCGTGACGCGGTAGGCGATGGCGGTGTTCAAACTGTGCTGCCCTTCACCCAACGCGCATCCACTATCGGCACGATCAGTTCTTCTGCCGCCGCCGTCAACGTTCGCAGCGGCCCCGGCGGCGATTTCAGCCTCGCGGGTTCTGCCACCAGCGGCGACACGGTTCAGATCATGGGTCGCAACGCTGATGGCAGTTGGCTCATGGTCAATGTCAATGGCGCAACCGGTTGGATTGCCGCAGACCTTATCAGCATGGGCGGTAACATCAGCGCGCTGCCAGTTACCCAATAGCATTTCCTCGCAAATTGGAAAGTTGTATAGGGGCGCAGTGAATTTTCACACCGCGCCCCTACATTTTTCTCACAACCTATTTGGTTGGCAGGGCATTCAGATGTGCTAGAATGGACTAATGTTGATTTTCTCGCTGACCGCGCAGCGAAAAGCGCGCTGACCGAGACACCGTGAGCGAATTTCGACCTAACATCTGGCTGCTCCAAGCCCGCGCCGACACCGAAGGGTTGGTCAAAGCGCTGCAAGACTCCGACCCTGACATTCGCCGACGTGCGGCGGTGGCTTTACGTGCGCTTGGCGCGGCTGCTTCTATTCGTGCCCTACGCGCCGCCCTCGAAGAGGAAGCCGACGCACAGGTGCGCGCTGATATGTTCAACGCACTCGAACACCTGCTGCAAGATTCTGAACCTGAACCCGAAGCGCCCAAGCCTGCGCCCGAACCCAGTCAACTTATGCGTCTGATCGGCCAAATCAAGAGCGACGACGAGCAGCTTGTCATCCGCGCCGTGAAAATTCTCGCGGAGATGAAAGACCGACGCGCTGTTGAGCCATTGGTCGTGCTGTTCCATAACCGCCAGCTATCGACGGCTGTGCGCTTGGCGGCGGCGGAAGCCCTGCTCAAGCTGGAAAGCGCACCAACTGTCGTCACGCTGTTAGCGGCGCTTCGCAGCAAGAACTGGCAAACGCGCCGTAACGCCGCCGGAGTTCTCGGCCAATTACGCGCCGATTGGGCCGCGCAGCCGCTGATAACTACCCTGCGCGACGAACATCCGATGGTGCGCCGCACCGCCCGCGCCGCCCTGAAATACATCGGTACGCCCGAAGCGCGACAAGCTCTACGCTTCGCCGCCGCTTACGACAAGAACGAAACGTCCGAAACGGCAGCCGCCGCACCGACCACACCAGATAGTGCCGCTGCTGCTCTCGAAACGCTGGCGACCACCGACAGCGGCGATTCGAGTGCCGACGCTGAACCAGTTGATGCCGCGCCAGCACGGCCACCAACAGCGCCGCTTACGCCGCCAACGACCAGCGCCGAAACATCGGCCAAGAAAACCACAGATACTCAAACGGCAGTCAGGATCATCGTCGCGGATAGATCAACCGGACGTTTGGCCCGTACCGCGCCGCTGACGCTGCCACAATCAATGCCCACCACGAGCGAATTTACCAGCGTAGAAGAAACCTCTCCCACCGAACCGCCAGCCACGCCCACGAATACCGCGAACGCTGCTCCCGCCGATGCCACACCAAGTACCACGCCAAAGCCGCCATCGGGACTGCTGCGCCGCATATCGAGCGAATCGAACAGCAGCGCCAATAACAACGACGATAGTGACGACGAAACGGCCAGCGTTAGTCCCACGAACCCCAACGGCGAACCGCCGAAAGACCCGCCCCAATAGCAATTTCCTACCGATTTGCTGCCGCAATTTCGAGAACTTGATATACTACAACCTTAGAACTTATGCAGTTGAGCGATAGCGTTCAATAGTTGTCAGTTATCGGTTCGTCAGTTATCAGCGATCTTCGCTCAAATGATTCATTACTGGCCACTGAATTACTGACTTCTGAATACTGGTTCGCAAGGGGGTTGGTCTATGCGCCATAGAGCCGCATTCTGGTTGATAACCGTTTTCGCAGCGTTCTGCCTTTCGGTTGGGGTTGGTATCGTCTTAGCGGGGCCATCGGCGCAGTCCGGCGTGTCGGTACTCGTCAACCGTGACGGCGTGAATATTC
>JACMMD010000563.1 GCA_014379235.1 Anaerolineae bacterium | reverse complement strand
GGCTGCGCCTCGCGCCAGATTGGTTCTGGAACAGCCCGTATTTGCTGTGGCAGATTCCACCGCGTTTGCAGCGCACGTTTGAGGATGCACGTTTGGTCATCGTAAAAGGTGATTTGAACTACCGCCGCGTTATTGGCGACGCATTGTGGTCGGCGGACACGCCTTTCGCGGAGGTGGTGAACTACTTCCCCACGCCGATCACGACGCTGCGGACGTTGAAAAGCGATGCCGTTGTGGGATTAGAGACGGGTCTGGCCGAACGCCTCGACGCAATTGACACGACATGGCGGGTGAACGGCCAGCGCGGCGTGGCCCACTGTACGTAATCAGGCGACGAACACCCCGTTCAGGCTGACGGTTTTTTCTAAAGCCGTCCATTCATCGCATTCGCAATAACGCGATCACACATACGACTGTGCCTACCGCAAAGATAATTCCCACCGACCCCGTGAACTGACCGCTCAAAAGTACGATCAGGATAATCCCACCGACGATAAGCAGTATAAAGACGAGCAGCAGCGGCGTAAAACTACTCTTTCTGTGCGACAACTCCACTTCGAAAATCTCATCCCAATTATAATTTGCTTGGCGCGGCGGGGCGGGCACATTTTCGGGTTGGGGCGGCGCGGACGCTGACTTTTCCCCATCTAATTCCGCTCGTTCTCTGCTGTGATAGGAGTGTGTTGCGGTTACAGACGGTGCTTCTTGAAGGGATGCAGCGCGACGCTGATCTGTTTCGCTACTCAACACGTTGCCTGTGCCGAGTACCAAGTCATCGAGCGTTGGTAAGCTAAGTCCATCAAACGGTTCGCCGCTCAAGTTTAGCCCGATGCTCGACAGCAGGGATGCAGCTAACATTTCCCAAGAGACGGACTCCTGCCTGACTACCATTTGAACAATATCGGTAGACACACCGATTTGAGCGATGAGTTTGTTCTTTTGATACAGATGCACCGTCATCCGCACCCGTCCAGCCAATGCGCGTCCGGCTTTGGGCGTGAGTTCAAACACAACTGTGCGCGAGTCGTAATCCGGTTGCAGTGTGAGCGGCACTTGTCCGTCGCTACAGTCGTGGCTGTGATCGCTTTCGGCGGCAGCGTCAAAATCATCCGACGTGATTTTTAGACAAACTTCAGCGGGCAGCAGTTCTCCCGTTTTTTCGTCACGCTTGAACGTGAGTGGAAATATATCGGCGCGGGCGTCGCTTTTCTGGATGATATCCCCGGACACCACTGTAGCAGGCAGTTGACCGCGCAGCCCTTCCGAGTCTTGCCGCGAGACTTTGACCCACAATTCGGTTTTCGTGCCTTGTGTCGTTTGCGCTGGCATCGCGGCTTCTAATCGGCGTGGCTGCGTACTGGTCGCGACGGCAGCAGTAATCGGCGGTTGGCTGACGGCACTTGGACGCGCTTTTTCCGCATTTTGCAATCCAGTCACCAGCATCATCATGGCGCTGTAGCTGACACCCTCGCGCAGGTCGGCATATTGGTAGTTTTTGAGGACAAGTGGGAGTTCAGCGTCCTTGACCAATACTGGTATGATTGGCTTATTGAGCTTAGTGGCGGTGAAGAACTCGTACTGACACCACTCTGAAATGATAGAGGTCGGCGTCAGCGCGTAGATGAAGGCATCGCAGGCTTCGATAGCGGACAGCAGTTCGCGCTGCCATTCCTGCCCCGGTACGAGATGAGGGTCGAACCAAGGATCATGACCGGCTTGGCGTAGCGCATCTACTAACTGTTGAACGAAAGCTTTGTCATCGTGAGCGTAGCTAATGAAGAGCTTCATCGTGTTTCCCAGTATTGTATTGCAAGCGCAGCCGTTTTGTTTTCAGTCGATGATGTTCTGTAAAGTCTAGCTCACAAAGATGCTGTTCAAACTGACCACCTTGCCCAACACAGGCGAGTCGAAAATGTCGTCTGCGCCATATACACCGAGCAGGCTGTAGCGTCCATCGACCAGCACCCATGCTTCGAGGTACTGCTGAATAGGGTCAACCATCCAATACTCGCGGACGCCGTGTTTTTCGTACAGCTTGAACTTGTCCTGTTTATCGCGCTTGGCCGTTCCCGGCGAGAAAATTTCCAGAATCAAATCCGGCGGGCCTTCGAGGCGCTTTCCAGCAAGCACACACAGGCTGTTTTCAGCTACCCATGAAATATCTGGTTGAGGAACATTCGTCTCATCGAAATAGACATCAGTTGGTGAAAGGAAAATTAAGCCGTTGGGGATGAGTCTAGCCAACAAGAGATGGAAGTTTGCTACAAGTAGTTGATGTTGCAATATAGGTGCAGGACTCACGATTAATTCTCCGTCGATCAGTTCGGTAGGCTGAGTCGTCTCCGGCAGTTGGAAGAACTCATCAGCCGTCATGCGCGTTCGTTCTTGAACCATGTCTCGGCCCTCTCAGTTGCTATTGTTTAATTATGCCATAAACACCAATAGGTTGCCCTTGCGCCGCTTTTCGCGCTCGTATACTCTTGCGTCATACAATAATAGAGGTGCGATTCAATGCCTGACTCGACCACCACGCCCGATCAAAATTCGCCCGACGCACTGCCCAAAGCCTGCATGGAACTCAGCCGCGACGAGATGAAGGCGCTCGGCTACGAAATCGTAGACATCATCGTGGAGCATTACGAAGCGCTGGCCGATCTCCCCGTCACACTGACCACTGACCGCCCGACGCTGGAAAAAGCGCTGCGCGAACCGCTCCCCGAAGAACCCACTGATTTCCGCGAAGTGTTGGAGCAGACCAAGCGCGACGTGTTCGCTCACGCGATGTACACCGAGCATCCGCGCTTCTTCGCCTTCGTGCCCGGCCCCAGCAATTTCGTCAGCGCGATGGCGGCCTCGTTGGCGACGGGCTACAACGCCTTCGCCGGAACATGGATGGAAGCATCCGGCCCGGCAATGGTCGAACTGGTGGCGATTGACTGGCTGCGACAGATGCTCGGCTTACCGGAAGGCGCAGGCGGTCAATTCGTCAGCGGCGGCTCGATGGCCAACCTCGAAGCGCT
>JACMMD010000562.1 GCA_014379235.1 Anaerolineae bacterium | reverse complement strand
GTGGTCAGAGTATAGCACACCTCTGCGCCATTCTCACGGAAGTTCGCTACGGTGTCGGCGGTCTCGTTGAGCGAACGGCGCTCGTCGGCGGTAGCGGCAACGCCCAACGGACGGCCATTGAACGTCTGGTTGGGGTTCGACCAGCGGTTGAGCGACGGACAGAAACTCCCGCAGGGGCCGTTGAAGCTGTAAGCCATAATCGTGTGGAACAGGCCGGCGGTGTCCTGATAACCGTTGGAGTAGGCGAAAACGCCGTCGCCATCGCCCCCGCCGTTATTCAGGTCGTGGTCGAGTCCCATGTTATGCCCGAGTTCGTGGGCAAAGGTGATGCCGCCGGGCATACATGGTTGGCGGATGACATTGTAAGCAAATGGCGCGAAGTCAGGGGTTTCTTCGGTCATCAGCCAGCCAATACCGCAGATACCATCCTGAAAGCCAGCTGTGATGAATGTCACAACGTCGGCGTTGTAGGTGTCGCGCATGTCAGGGACACTTGTCACCAACTCATCGGTGATATTGTCCAGATCGGCGGAAATACTGCCCGTTTCGTTATAGGGAACTTCGGCGGCATGGACGAGGCGCAAACGCTGAGTAACACCGCTGTTGGCATAGCTCTGGTTAGTGGTCACGACTGAGGCTTCAATCGCGCTCAACATCTCCGTCAAGCCGCCCTCAGCATTGCGCGCTGCTGGTGTAAAGACCACCAGAATATCAACAAAGCCCGCAGTGTCGGCGGCGCTGGCCTCGATAGGCGCGCTCGGATTGGTGATGTTCGCCGGACGGGCATCGTCCGCGCCCATGCGGAACGCGCTTTCGTCGATCTGGTTGACAGCGTGAACGCCGTTACCGAGCGACGTAATTTGGTACAGCGTTGACTGTGTGCGGACGTGGCCTTCAATCGTGCCATCGCCCACCACCAGCACAACTTCGCTGTAGGGGTCGCCTTCGATTTGTCCAATCCACGTAAAACCATCGCTCGACGTGATGCGCGGTTGCAAGCGGATGTTATCCGCCGTCAGCGTGACATCATCGAACAGATTAAAAAGCACCGTATCGCGCTCGGCTTGCTGTGCGGCGGGCGCGTTGAAATTATCCGGCAGCGCGGCAAAGTTAATGTCCACATTGCGGGTACGCACCACACCAAGCTGATTAGAAGCGCTGGTCGCGGACGCTTGCGCGCTGGTGCTAGGCGCGAACAATTGCAGCGGTTCAGGGCTGGCCGTCGGACTAGGCTGAATGGTTGCTGATGCTATCGCGGTTGGGGTGATAGTGGCCGCTCCAGCCCCCGCCCCTGCCTGAGCCGCCTTGGCGCTGGTGGATACGATTCCGCCGAGCGTCAACTGCTTGCCGAAGGCCATTTCCAGCGCGGCAACGGCGGCCACCTGCGGCGCGGCGTAAGATGTACCGCTCGCAATGCCATACGCGCCATCGCGCCGAGTCGTCAAAATGTCTTGACCGGGGGCCCACACGTCGATTTCCGCGCCGTGATTGCTAAAGCCGGTTGGCTGCAAATCGGCATTGACCGCGCCCACAGCGATCACGCTGCTATAGGCCGCCGGATAATACACGCTGTCCGCGCCGTTATTCCCGGCGGCGGCGATGACCATCACGCCGTGCGCGCTGGCATAATTGACCGCTTCTTCTAAGATGCTGGACGGGTAGGGGCCGCCCACGCTCAGGTTGATGATGGCCGCGCCCGCGTCAGTTGCGCGCACGACAGCCGCCGCGACATCCGAGTAACGGCCTAACCCGTTCGCATCGAGAACACGCAAAGGCAGCAGACGCGCATTCGGCGCAATACCGGCGATGCCTTCGCCATTGTCAATGCTGGCGGCGATGATGCCAGCCACGCCGCAGCCATGCCCCATCTCATCTTGCGGCACAGCGTCGTTGTCGATGTAGTCCCAACCGTCGAGGATACGCCCTTGCAGATCAGGATGATCGGCGCAAATACCGCTGTCGATGATGGCAATCACGACAGTAGCCGCATCCGCTGGCAGTTCGCTCCACGCTTCCGGTGCGCCGATGACTTCCAGCGACCATTGTTCGGCGTAGCGCGGGTCGCTCGATGGCACACTGATCGTGTCAGCCTCAAGCGCGGTTATGAAATAGTCGGGTTCGCTTTGCTCTACGATGGGGTTTTCCGGCAGCGGTTGGTCAATGTTGATCGCAGGTACTTCAACGATAACCGTATTCAGCGCGTCGATTTGCTCGGAAACCTGCCCGCCGATCGAGGCGATATATTCGTCGCGTTGTTCGTCGGTAGCATCGGCGGCGAATTGAATCACAACTTGATCGACGGTGGTTTGTTCCGGCACTTCAACCACTTGAGGCGCGGCCACAGGTTCAGCCAATGGCCCGCGCAGCGCAGGCAGCCGATCTGTCCACGGGGCACGGGCCGCTTCGGCACGCCGTGCGCCCTCTTGCAGCGGATCAGTCGCCTCTACGGAATCCGCCGAGGTTGGCGGCCCC
>JACMMD010000561.1 GCA_014379235.1 Anaerolineae bacterium | reverse complement strand
GCGAAGGTATGAGCACGATTCAAATCAGCGTCCTCACCCCGCAAGTTATTCCAACGCTGGATAATGGCATTAGTTTCGTCGGTATCGTCATCCTTGATGCCGAAATCACCCGTCAGAACGCGATGTTGTACCTATCTGGCACACGCGACCTGAACTCATTCCTCGGTTTGATTATCAATGGCACGATGACGTTCGAGTCGCCAGAAACAGACGAGCTATATGAGGGGCAGCCGAACCATCCGTTGTTCATGCTGCCTGCTCTACCGCAAGAACCGGCACCGACGGCCTAAAGCGATAGGATGGCGTTGGGTATGGGCGGCGTTTTACCGTTACACTAAGGTTGGATTGAGGTTTACAGAGTAAAGGGTGAGTCAATGAGTATTGTTAAGAAAGACCCACTGGATAACTCGATAGACGTTCCCCGCCGTTATGCGTGGGAAGGCGAAGAAACACTCGTAGAGCAGCGGCGCAAAAAGTTCCGTTACCGCTTTCAGCGCTTCATCGGCGGTATTTGGCTCTGGGCCATCATCGCGCTGATCATTTTCGCAGCCTTGATGGATGCGGGTATGATGACGGCGGTTATGTCCTTTATCCCTTATATCCTACGCTTCGTATTTACAGCGTCCCTGATTATTGGTCAGTTCGTTGCGATGTTCTGGTTCTTGGGAAAAACCCGCGCTTATACCATTTGGCCGGGCGCGGAAGGTGTCGGTTTTGAGGACTATCGCGGGCAGCCTGAACTGCTCGATCAAGCCAAGCAAATCGTTAAGCTGCTGCGCGGCGTGCGCGTGTTTGAAGAGGCCGGCGGCGAACCGCTCAACGGTCTGCTGCTCGAAGGCCCTCCCGGCACAGGCAAAACATGGCTGGCGCAGGCCATCAGCACCGAGGCTGGTGTGCCTTTCTTCTTCGTAGATGCCTCGTCCATGAACTCTATGTTTGTGGGCATTGCTCCGCTCAAAGTTTCAGGTCTGTACCGCAAAGCCCGTAAAGCCGCTAAAGAATACGGCGCGGCCATCATCTTCATTGACGAAATCGACTATGTTGGCTCACGCGGCGGTGTCACCACAGGCGGCGAAAAAGACAGCGCGCCGTCGAAATTCTCCCGTCTGCCGATCATGTTCGGCGGCATGGGCAGCGGCAACGGCGCTTTGCTGAGTACACTGCTGGTGGAAATGAGCGGTTTCAGCCTTGAGCATGGCTGGTGGGCGCGCAAGCGGCGGGCTTTCTACAAAACGTTCTTGCGCCGCAACCCACCCAAGACGGAAAAACGTGTACTGACCATCGGCGCGACTAATCGTATCGGCGCGCTTGATCCGGCGCTGCTGCGTCCGGGCCGTTTCGATAAGAAGATTCGCATCGACGCGCCGGACATGGAAGGTCGCCGTGACATCATCGAGTATTACCTGTCGAAGATGGCCCACGACGAGACGATGGATCCGCTGATCCTTGCATCGGAAACCACCTACTACACGCCCGCAGACTTGAAATATCTGCTCAACGAAGCGCTGCGTTACGCGCTGTTCGATGGGCGAACCTATATGACCTACCGCGATTTCCGGTTAGCGCAACCGGAGCATGAATACGGCTTGCGCTCTCCGATCAAGAACCTCGCCAAAGAGGATAAATATCGGCTGTGCGCGCATGAAGCCGGCCATGCCCTCTGTATTCGCCTGTTCATGCCACACTATCGCATCGCCCGTATCACCGTCATCCGGCAGGGCGGCGCGCACGGCTATGTGAAGGCGTTTCCGGCGCGAGAAGAATTCGACTACATGAATACCTATGAGCATCTGCTGAACGGCCTGCGTGTGTCGATTGGCGGAAAGGCCGGTGAAATGGAATTCGTCGGTGAAGATGCACAGACGATGGGCGTTGGTCACAGTATCTTTGATGGCAGTGACTTCGGCCAAATTCGAGCGCGGTTATTCCAAATGGCACAGGCAGGTATGTTTGGCAGCATGGGCGCGAACCTCGACGCCACCAACTATCCGCCGGAGATGCGCGAAGCGATGGAAGAAGCCTTCCGTATGGCGCTCAACGAAGTACG
>JACMMD010000054.1 GCA_014379235.1 Anaerolineae bacterium | reverse complement strand
GTCGATGCTGTTCAACGCTGATTGCACAGCGCGGAAATCCAGTATTCCGCTCGCTGCTACGCTGACGATCATGATGAGCAACAACAGATCAAACGTGGCCACTGTACCCGTAGGTCGAAAGTTGCTGTCGAGTGGGCGGCTCAACAAACTGCCGACAATCCACATACCGAGTGTGATCGCCGCGATGATGAACACCCACTTGAGGCTGTAGCGCCACAAGTCCCGCGTTGTCAGGATAGAACTCGTCCGCCGCGCCTCTTTCAGATAGAGCGGGCTGGCGAGAATACGGGTGCGGAATGGTAAAAAGAAATCGCTTGCGCGTTGGAGCAAGCATCACCTCTGTTTGCGCCTATTGTAGGGACGAGGCATGCCTCGCCCGTACCCAAAATTCCAATGTTTGCAACAGGGCGGACAACTAACTACTACCGACCAATCGTTTCCAAAACCCGCCTTGCCTCACTGCTGTAGGGCGAGTCCTGCGCCGCAACCTGCTCGAACAACGCCACCGCCGCTTCTACATTACCCGTATCGAGCAAAATTCGGGCCTTATAGTAGAGTGCGCGTGGGTTAATCGTAGAGATTTCCAGCGCCGCGTCGATCTGGGCCAGACCGGCCTCGACCTGACCGATGCCATACAGTGACCAGCCATAGGCCGCCAGCATATCCGGGTCGTTCGGGTCAAGCTCAGACATGGATTGCAGCGCCGCCAGCCCGCCCGAACTCAAGTTATAGCTTTCTTCACTGTAGAACAACGCCAGCAGTTCTTGAAAGCGAGCATCGCCGCCGGAGAGTGTCACCGCGTCGTTGAGCCAGCGTTCTGCGTTTTCCATGTCGTTCATCAGGCGATACGCCGTGCCAATCTCCGCATGAATGGCCGCGTTTTCCGGTTCATCTTCCTGCGCCAGCCGTTCGTTCAAGTCCAGCAACACATTGAGACTACCCTCAAGGTCGCCAGCATAGCGCAGGTTCAGCCCTTGAAGATACAGTACCTGCGGATCATCCGGCGCAAGGCTCAACGCCTGTTCGAGCCACGCCCCGCCGTCTTTGCCCTGTCGCCCACGCGCTATCCCTGTATACGCAAGTGCCGCCGGAAACGGCCCACCATCCGGCGCGCCCCAATCCGCCGCGTGTTGAAACGCCAGTTCAGCATAGGGCCATAATTCGGCATCAGCCATTGCCGCGCCGACACGCATCGCGGTTTCGGCGGGGTCGCCGGGATTATAAGTGATCGCCGCCAGCATACCAGTTGCCGCCGATGTGTAATTCGCATCCAGCGCCGCCACCTGTAGATGAGCCGTTGCCGCTAACGGGTCGAAGGCGGCCAGCAGCAGCCCAAGATCATAGTGTGCCCGTGCATCGTCGGCATCGAGCGCGATCAACCGTTCGAGCATATCCGCCGCCTGTGACCAGCGTCCTGCATCGCTATAAGCCCGCGCCAGTTCGCGCAGCTGTTCGGCGTCGTCCGCCTGTGAATTGGCCGCCGCTTCCAAGTAAGGCAGCGCCCGCGTCGGTTCGCCAGCATCGCGCCACAGTTCTGCCGCCAACCGATACAAATCCGGCCACCAGCCGTCACGGGCCGCCAGCGCTTCCACCTGATACAACGCCTGCATCACCCGCCCATCGCGGCGGTTGTCAATAATGCGGCGCATCAAAACCGTCGAATCAAGGGGTTCGACAGGCTTTGGCGGCGGATAGAGTGTCAGTAGTTGGTAAAACAGCAGGGAAATAAAAATGAGCAGCGTCAAAAATGGCACTGCCCACAGATAATTACGTCTATTCATATCGCGCCGGATAGCGCCTTAAACGAGGCGCTTTTAGCGCGCCGCGCCGCTCAGGACTTCCGCGACGATTTTTTCAAGTTGATCGGCGGTGAAAGGCTTAACCAGATAGCCCTGTACGCCTTGCAGTTTGCCAACCAGACGGTTAGCCGGGTCGCCATGTGCCGTAATCACGATCACCGCAGGCATGGGTTTCGCACCCTTTTTTGCTTTGAGCGCTTGCAGCAAATCCCAACCCTTCATGTCAGGCAGCGTAATATCCAGCAGCACGACATCAGGGTTGATCTCGTCCAGCTTGGCCAACGCCTTACCGCCATGCGTCGTATGAGCAGTCAGCATGTGGTTATGTTCGAGCGTCGCCTGAATAACTTCGGCTAGTTCAGTCGTATCTTCGATAATCAGCACCAGCGGCATCTTACCCGCGCCAATTTTGGCAGCGTCTTGCGGCACAGGTGTCGCGTTGACTTCCGCCGTCGTGCGCGAAGAGTCCTGATTATCCGCCCGATCTCGACCTTCGGCCAGCACAGAAATAGCCGCTACAAGGCCGGTCTCAGCAGAAGGCGAATGAGTACGATTGTCGCCGCCAAAGGCAGGAACTGTTGTGGTTTGTAATGGGCTGACAGGTTCTTGCGCCTCTTCAGACTCGCGTGAGCCTTCCGCCGCGTCTTGAATGTCGAACTTACGAGATAAAATCTGTTGCATAACTCTGCTACCCTACTCGCGCCACACGCTGGATAACGGTACTTTAGGGCTATTATAACATATGCGTGACAAAACATTCCGATAAGAAGTGTTCAAGAATTGTTATTGTATGAAATCGCAGCCAGATGTAAGCTATCGCAGCGAAACGTAACCAAAGATAACGATATGCCAGTTTCACTGAAATACATGAAGTCACTGCCCTTACTTTATAACGGCGATTGCAGTCTGCTAGGAATAACGCCGGGACTAGATGATTCGGATTTAATGCTGTATGCGGAAGAAATTTATGGCGAGGAAGGCTGGTTAGCGCGTCATGCGCTGCGCCTTGATGGGACGCTGATTGCTTCGGCGGACGAACAGGGCGGCGAAAACGCTGAGGTCAAGCCGTTGGAGATGCCCGCCGACATGATCTCCCCTCTTACAGCATGGCATACGATGACGCTGAATTTCACGGGGGCACGACATCGCGGGCTGCGCGGGCCGGAGCGCGTGGACGAGATGCTGCGTCCGCTGTCGATGGCCGAAAAAATCGCCCTGACGGAGCACTTGAATCTCGATATTCTGCCGCCGATGCTGCTCGGTATGGCTGAAAGTTACGTTCTGGCCGAAGCGGTCATCACACGTCCGAATCTTTTTTTGCTGTGTCGGCGAATTCGGCTGGCTATCTTGCTGGAAGAAGAACACTTCGACAAGGATAATAATCCCTATAACTACGATACGCTCGTGCTGTATGCCGCTCACCTGTATGACAGCGATGCTGACCACGAAACGCCGCTCGATGAACTGCTGACCGCGCTGCCGGGAGTACAGCTTGAACGCCCGATGGACTGTCTCATCTATGGCGATCTGGCATTCGTCGCGGACGGCGGCAGTCTCAAAGGCGATGGCCGCCGCAGCGCCATCCACATATGGCAAATCCGCCGCAGCATGACTGAGACTCAAGAACGGAGTGGGCTGTATGAGTGAGGTACTTTGCGGTATCCTAAACCCTCAAGTCTGATTGTTGAAAGGTACCCCACCCGAATGCGCCTGTCTGCGCGCACCTTGTTAGCTTTTGTACACAAGTTGTATTCACGCTGGATGATCGTCTTGTTCATATTCGGCGTATTGGCGCTGCTGGCCGCATACTCGCCCGATGCTTCCGTGCTGGCTGCCCCCTACAGCGTGACCGACATCTGCCCCGGCACAGGTATCGCCGCGTGGACAGCCGAGTTTGAGCCGGACGGAATCGTGCTGGCCTCGTTTGATCGCGCCAGCATGTGGGTTTACAACATCGGCAACAATGCACGCTATCCCCTGCCGGATACGTACCCGTGCGGCGCGAACTGCCGTCTCTCGCCGGATTCGCAGTGGGTGACATTTTTGAACTCGCAGAACAGCGCCTATGGCAAAATGCGACTGGATGGCACAGAACGCACCGATCTCGTGCTGTATGCCAACGACGTCGAGTGGTGGAATCCAGATACGCTGCTGGTGTGGACACCGGGACACGAAGCCTATCTTCAACCTGAAAGCGACAATGCTAACCGCGAATACCTGAGTGTCAACAGCGTCCTCTCGATTCAACCCGGCGGGCGCTGGGGATTAGCCATCGAACAGCAAGGCGATGATTTCACGCGCTACCTATCGAACCTCGAAACTCGCGGCTTGCAAGGCATCGCTGAACAGCGCATCCCGCTCGGTGTAGCATTGCCCTACTTCGACGCGGCGGCATGGTCACCGGATGGCGCATCGTTAGCCTATGTCGCGTCCGGCCCCTTTGATGACAGTGTGAGCAATTGGGGCAGCGAGATTTGGGGCATCCGTCCCGCCGATGATCCGCCAACGCCGACTCAATGGACGCATCTTTACGACACTTACGGCGCATCACGTATCAACGGGCGCGCTGTTGGTCAGTTGAGTTGGTCGCCGAACAGCACCCGCATCGCCTTCTGGGTCATCGAACTGATCGGCCCCGATGTGGTCGGCAATACAGGCAACGCCATCATCCATGTTCTGAACATAGCCACTGGCGACGTGCAAAAATACTGCGGCTACAGCACCACCGAACACAGCCCGAACCCGCCGCGCATCGTGTGGTCGCCGGACAGCACGCACCTCGCGTTTGGCGGCAACGTTCCCGGTGACGATAAAGGCTATTTACTGCTGGCGTTGGATACCACGACGGGCGTTTTCACCGAACTCAGCAACGGCATTTATCCGGCCTACGGCACCGCCGATCCGGTAGCATGGGGGCTGCCACCGACATGAGTACATGGCGTCTGTGGCGGTTGCTGCGCCAACCGCCCCTTGACCATCCACTCTACCAACGCGGCGTGACATCGTACTCACTTTCTCCCGCCTTGCGTCATCGCCTATGGCTCACTGTTTTGTTCATCATGTTTGTATCGGGCTGCGGCGGTATCTTTTTCCCGCGCTTACAATGGCTGCTGCCCTTTACGCTGCTGATGGTCGCGCCCGTTTTGCTGCTAATTTACTTCATCGGCTCAGGAACATTTTTCGGCGCGTTTTGGGCCGTCACCATCGCCAGCCGCGTAGCCACTGAACGCCAGCGCGGAACGTTCGACCTGCTGTGTTTATCACCATCAGGGGCGTTCGGTGTATGCCGTGTCATGGCTTCGGCGCGCTTAGATCGTGAAGGGCATTTGCATAGTCTCTACGCCCAAAAGGCCACACTGTCGATGGCCGCTGCGGGACTAGTGATCTTCCTTGCGCTTTTCCTCGCGGACGATCCCGGTTTCTACGGCGGAGTACCCTCATGGCTGTATATTTCCAGCTATGGCTTGATCGTCGTGGCCGCTTTCTACGTAGATTTTATTCAATCGGTGGTCATCGCTGTACTAATCGGGCTGCTGATGCCAACGCGCACAACTGATCCATTCGATGCGCGAGTTTGGGCAGTTGGCAGCTTTCTGTTCGCTCAGGTCAGCGTTTACGTGCTGACGTGGCTCATCGGTTTTCACGCGCTGTCAGCCCTGTACGAGGGCGCAGGCATTACTGGCATCGTCGCTGACCTCAGCCTCGCGGCTCTGCGCTTGCTGATCTTCTGCGGAATGCGCGAAGTCATCGTCATCGGGCTATGGCTGGCGCTGGCCGACGCGCTCAACGTTGACCGCAGCACGGCTATCGCGCTAACCGGACTGCCGCAACTGCATTCGCCGTTGTCCACACAGCCGAAGCGATTGTCTCCCCGATGACACGCCGACGTTTAAACTTGCCCCTCATGCTGACGTGGACTCTGTGGAATGCCATGAAGCATCCGCCGGTTGACAGTCCAATCTTTCGCCGTGCAGCGCAGCGTGTTCAAACATTTGGCAGGCGCGCAGGCATCACGCTGGTGATTGCACTGGTCGTGTTTTATGCCGTGCTGCTGTTATCGGCTCACCTGCTGCCCGCTCTGAAGCAGCTATTTTTTGTCATCTCTTTGGCCATTCCCGCTGGTCTATTCTTGCTGATTTACGGCTCTATCGCGTATGGCACGTTGTGGACTTCGGCAGTCAGCGTCGAGATCGCCAGCGAACGCGAAAGCGGCGCGTTCGATCTGCTGTGCCTGTCGCCACCCGGCCCACTCGGCGCAGCGTGGGCCTTGGGAACAGGCTGCTTGAATCGGGATCAAGCGTTACAGCGTATCGCGGATTTTCAGCCAGTAGGTTCATGGCGAGGCCCGCTGCTGGTGGGCGTACTGATTATCTTTGTGGTGCTTTCCAGCCCGGAGCGCGAAGAACGTACTGTTCAAATTCTCTACTTGATAGCGCTGCTGCCCCTGTTTTACTTCGACTATGTGCAGTCGGCGGTGATGAGCATCCTCGTTGGCATGAGCATCCCAACGATTGCGCCGACCCGTTTGGATGCGCGCCTGTGGGCTTCCGGCGCGTTTCTGTTTCTCAAGATCAGCATCTACCTGCTGTTCGCTGGCGCGATGTTGGCTGTGCCGCGCTTGTTCGATGCCTTAGCAGGCAGTGAATGGTACGTTCAAGCGCTGCTGCCGCCGCTGTATGTGGCGCTGTTCTATCTTTTTCACGAGATCATCATTGACATACTGTGGTGGCTGTTGGCCCGCCGACTGAACGCCGAAGCCAAGCACCCCGACGCCGCACTCATACGAGCTATTCCGGCGCTGCTTCCGGCGCTCGACCCACCGCCCCCGCCGCCTGCGCCGAAATCCAACACCCGCGAGGTGATAATCGAGCTATGACGCGCAAGCTGTGGATAGCGCTGTGCAACGCCCCCAATAATCATCCGTTGTTCCGGCGTATGCATGATCGTGACCAATTCAACGATGATCGCCCGCAGCGTCATTTGGCTGGTTGGGTCTCGTGGGTCGGTGTCCTCGCGCTGTATATCTGCGCCATATTGTGGCCGGCGCTGATGAATACGCCGATCCTGATCGCTACGCTGCTGCTGAGTGGAACGGTGTTAGGGTTGATATGGGCGCTCGATGTCAGCGCGACGATTGCCAGCGAACAGGAATTCGGCACCTATGATGTGTTGGCCATATCACCACCCGGCCCGCTCGGTATCTGTTGGACGATGAGTATGGCCTGTATTCACCGTAATGGCGCGTTTCGACGGCTGAACGAACAGCATATCTGGTCGATTCGCCTGTTTTTGGCCGTGCCGCTGATGATCTGGTTCGGTATTCAGCTTTCGCCGGATTATGTGCGCGTTGCCCCATTTGCGCCTATCGCTTACGCCTTCGCCGCAGTAGCCGCGCTGTGCCTCGATCATATTCAAAGCGCGGTGCTTGGCGTATTGGTCGGTGTCCTCAGCCCAACGCACACCAGCCGCCGCTTTGAAGCCCAGCTTTTCGCGCTGCCCGTGTTTCTCATCATCCAAATCGCGGCCTATCTGGCCGCGATCATTGGCACATCGGTGGCGCTGCTTGTTCTGCGTGAAATGAACGGCATCATCGAACCGTTGGTCGACGTGGGCGCGGCGTTTTTTGGTGTCGCTATAATCTACGTGGTGCGTGAAGTGGCCATCATTTTGCTGTGGCGCAAGCTCGGTGAACGGCTGAACGCCACCACCACCGAGCGCGATCACATGCTGCGACTGGCCCTGTAAATAGTAATTTGCGATTACGTAGGGGCGACCCGGTTTAATAACATCTGACGTGAACTCAATTTCGGGTCGCCCTTACAAAACCTTTTAAGTTCTTACACTAGTGAGGATATTGTGGGCGACGCTTGTAGAACGGCTAAAACGCGCTCTGCATATTGAAAAGTTCGGTGATGCACATTCTAAATCTCCCGCCTCTGACAACCACAGGTCGATTGTGGAAAGCGCTCCAAATCCAGCCCATCCATCATCCGCTATATCGACGTACCCAAACGGCATTATCCGCTTGGCTACGCTTGGACGGCGGCTTTTTGCCCTTTATCTACATATTTCTGGTGCTGATCGCGTGTACGATCATTGCCCTTATCACCATCGAATTGGTGCAGCGCGGCGGATTCATCCTTGGGCTATTGTTGGTGCTGCTGATATTTTTTGGCAGCGCCCGTCACGGACTGCTGTGGTCGATGCAGATCAGCCATTTCATCGCAGACGAATACGAGCGCGGCACGTTTCCTCTGTTGAGTACCGCGCCGACGGGCGCTTTCGGCGCAAGCTGGACGATCTGCACGGCGGTCATTCACAGCCGGGATCGTGTACACGAATGGGGTGTCCAACACGTCGCGCTGACCCGTTCGGCGCTGAGTATGTGGGTGGTCGTGCTGCTGATATTCCTGTGGATGAGCCGGGTGATTAGTCTTGGTTCGCTGCTGGATATTCCGGTGGCTATGTTAGCCGTAATCGCGGTCTACTTTCTTGACGGAAAGCAGTCTATCGTTTTGGGCTGTTTGCTGGGTATGTTGATTCCGATGTATTCGAGAAGTCGGAACGATGCGCGGCTGCTGTCGATGGCCAGCTTTCTCGCGCTGCAAATCGCTACTTACCTGTTGGCGTGGATGTTCGCCGCGTTCATTCTGCCGATGGTCGCCCAACGGTCTGGCTTTGAGGCCACCGCGTCGAGTATATTTCAGGCCGCCTTCGGTGTCGGGCTTTTCTATGTCTTGCGCGAGGCCATCATTCGTGTGTTATGGTTGAGACTGATCGCGCAGTTGAACGTTAGTGCCGCTGAAATCGAGAACACCATTCATGCTCCGCTTTATCAAACCAGCGTCGCTTAACCGTCCACGCTTCATCTCATGGATGCTGTGGGATGCGGTCCGAAACCCGCCGTATCGTCACGCACTGTACCGGCGCACCATTGAATCGAGCTTACGCCTGCCGCAATGGTACAACGAACGTGTGCTGCCGACGGTGTACTTCGTGTTGGCGATGGGCTTATGCCCGTGCTTTATGGTCATCAGCGCGGTCTTGGTGCGTCCCGGCTGGCTGGTGTTTGCGGCGCTGCTGCTGGTGCTGTTGAGCGGCACACGCTACGGGCTGATCTGGTCGCTGCAAGTGGGCGAGTTCATCACGCGGGAGCGCGAACGCGGCACGTTTGACATGCTCGGCATCGCCCCTGATGGCGCGCTCGGTGCAAGCTGGCTGATTTGCGTGGCGTGTATGTACCGCGACCAGAAATTCCGCGACTTGGACAATCAGCACACTGTTTTCACACGAGTCGCGCTGTTGGCGCTGCTCGTGTTGACAGTGTTGATCTTGTGCAACCTGTGGAACGCAGGCAATATCGACTATCTTTCCATCCCTATCGCGGCGGCGGCTTTGGTCGCGGTTTACTATTTCGATCATGTCCATTCGGTGGTGCTTGGCGCGTTGATCGGGATGCTCGTGCCAACTTATGCCAGCGCCCGCAGCGACAGCCGCCTGCTGATCCTGGCCGCTTTCGTCGGGCTGCAAGCCTCAACCTACGTGATGTCATGGATTTTTGCCTTCTTCGTCCTGCCGGGACTGTTTGATGCGCTTGGCATCTATAGTGCAGCGGCCACTCTGCTGCAAGCCATCTTGAGCGTCGGGCTGTTCTATCTGATTCGTGAAGGCATCGTGACAATTTTGTGGCTCAAGCTGACCGAACAGTTGAACGCCCCCATCAATAGCGACCCGTATTCCTTTGGCGAACTGTATCGCACCAGACCGCGCCCTACTGCTAACGTTTAAACCCATGAGATTCAAGTGGCCCCCTCGATTCTTAACGTGGTCTCTGTGGCGTGCAATGCGCTGCCCGCCAACTGAGCATCCAGTGGTTCGACGTGCTGCTATCGAAGTTCAGCTACGGCCCACTTTCCTAAAACGCTGGCCGTGGCGCGCCATTCCCTATGTGGTTTTCATCCTGTTCATGGTGGTGGCAGCCTTTACTATAGGCACATCGTTCTTAGTGATGTTAGCCATCAGCCTCGTGTTTGGCGTTTTTATAGGCGCGCTGCTGGAAATTCTGCTGCATGGCACATCAACGGGCGGCAATTGGGCCAACCTCATCAGCACGACGATTGCCGCGCAGCGACAGAACGGCATGTACGAACTGCTCTCGGGCAGTCCCGACGGAGCATTAGGTATTTGCTGGCTAATCTGTCAGGGGTGCGCCAGCCAGCGCAAGGCGCTGCGCTGGTTTCGAAGCCGCATTTTCTACTTTCCCCTTGTCGGAACGGCGCTGGCGCTTCTGCACAACATCGGGCGCTGGCTACTCATCGAAATCACGATGTTTCCTTTCATCGTGAACGTCTTAGTGGTCATGGTTGCGCTGCACATCCATTATCTGCAAGCGGCGATGATGGGCTGTATCGTCGGGATGCTCACGCCAACTTTCGATGGTCAGCCAATGTATGCGCGAATGTCGGCATCAGGGCTGTTCT
>JACMMD010000053.1 GCA_014379235.1 Anaerolineae bacterium | reverse complement strand
GCGTGGCCGTATCGGGCGCGAAGGTCTCTTGCAGCACGGCCACTGGAATCGGCGTGAAGCTGGCCGTCGGTGTGATGGTCGGCGGCTCGGTAGGCGGCGGCGTGGATGTGATAATTTGCGGCAGCGGTGTCGGCGGCGCAAGCACGTTCAACGGTGAGAATGGATTCTGCGCGATGTAAACGAAATAGATCGCCAGCGCAATCGTACCCACCGTGAACAGCAGCGTGACGATATTCGGCAGCCAATTCCGTTTACGCGGTGCTGGTGTCGGCGGCACAGCTTCGGGGTGCGGCTGTCGTTTCGGGCGCGGCATCTCGGCAGCGCTGGTCGGCGGGAAGCGTTCATCCGGCGCGTAACGCTTGCTGCCAGTATCCGCTTGTGGCTTGGGCGCTGCGACAACTTTCGCGGCCCCTGTCGCTCTGGCTTTGGACGGTTTCGATGGCTTAGAAGGCTTCGACGGCGCTGCGATAGCAGGCGGTGGGGGGATTTCGGGCACAGTGACAGCGACGACATCGGCATCCACGTTCATTGGCGGCATGATGGGCGCGTCAACGGTTCCCGGCTCATCCTCAAAGTTGAACTCACCAAGCGCTTTGTCGATTTCAGCGGCGGTAGTCGGTTGCTTCGAGGCCCTGCGCGCTCTTACCTGTGGCGGCGCGAACGGTAAATCCTCTTCAGGGATCTCGCGTTCTGGCACTTCGGGTAAATTCGCAGGCGGTTCGGGCGGTGGGCTGCTGGTGACATTGGGAGCAGATGGCGCGGTTTCAGGCTGCGCTTTCGAGGCCGCATCGCCAATCGCGGTTAACGATGGGTCGATGTCCAGCAGCGTATCCATATCGACCTCGCCCACCAGCCCCGCAAGCTGCTGGCGCGCATCGTCGTCCAATGCCAGCAGCACCTCGTCATCAGGCGAGAGAGTGAACAGTTCCGCGTCACTGCGGGCAGTTTCAACGTTGTCCGCTTCGTCGACATCGAGCGCGAATAGATCGTCATCGTCGAACGAGAACAACGAGCCGCGGCTCTCTAGCTCCGGCTTTTGGTCGTCACGGCCCACGCGGCGCACTTCGGGGCGCGTGTTTGAATCGTCCGGCGTATCGCCGGACTCCGGTGGAATATCACTCATTAATTAACCACTGCGTTTCTGCTCGAAATTGACTAACGCCAGATTACGCGCACAGTCAGCAGTGAATGTGACCGTGATGCGCGGCGAAACCACTGTCCCACCCGGCGATAGCAGTTCCACATAGTAGGTGTTGCCGCTGACGGCGTTGCTCACGGGTTGTTCCCAACCACCAGGGCCATACAGCGTATTTGAGTCGCTCAACACATAGCGATCAAGGCTTGGCCCGAAAACGTGAACTTGGAAACCCGCCGCCGCTTGATTGTTCAGCCCGAACACCTGCCCGCCGATACCTTCCCACGAGCAGCCCGCCGTGTTAGCGAAGTTCTGCGTGTAAATCGGCTGACCCTCGCGCAGTCCAAATAGGAACGGCGAGACGGTGGGGCCGGTTGGCGAAGGTGTGAGCGTAAGTGATGGCGTGAAAGTCGCCGTCGCGGTTGGCAGCGGTGTTTCGGACGGGAAAGCGGTATCAGTGATCGTGGCAGTCGGCACAGTCGCGGACGGCGGCACAGGCGTTGGCGATAGCGTCCGCGAGGGCGTAACCGACAAGGTGCGCGACGGTGTAAACGTCGGGGTGCGCGTCGGCGTCGTGCTTGGTGTGAACGTCCATGACGGCACAGGTGTGCGCGTTGGCGTGTTACTGGGCGTTAGGCTCGGCAGAACGACCACCGTCGGCAGCGCCGCAACCTCTCGCGCAGGCGGCGGCGCGGTCAGCACAGAGCCAAAAACGACGATCTCGCCTATCGTCAACAGCACAAAGAGAATGGTGATCAGATTGAAAAAAAAGCGCGCCATGTCAGTCCCTTACCGTTGTCGTCCCGATAGCGTCTGGCCGTTGGCTTGTTTGCCCATGTAATTCGATCAATCTAGCCGGTTGTTTCCGGCGTAGCTGCGGCGGAATCTACGCCTGCCGCACTATCCACGCCTGCTTCTGGCGCTGTCGTATCCACGCCCGCTGCTGTGTCTGCGCCCGCTGTATTCTCAGCGCCCGCGTCTGCCGTAGGCGTGAGCGCAAGTTCTTCCGCTGAGGGTTGGGCCGGCTGTTCAACGGCTGGCACGGGCGATGCCGTAACCAGCAGTTCGGGCAGCGCGGGCGGCGATAAAAGTTTGGTGATGTAAAAGATCAGCAGCAAGACGGTCAGCACCAAGAATACAATGGTGATGATATTGAAAATTTGCCCGGAGCCACGTTTCATCGTCTTGTCCCCTCCTCAATTGAGCGCTTGCTGCCGCGCCAATAGCGCGCCAACAACGCCGCAAAATGTCGCTACTGTAGATAACGCTCGATAGTGGCGCTCGATAGCTGCGCTTGCAGCCAGTTCTCAAACTGAAGCTGTGCCAGATTAGCCTGCATCTCCGGCGTTACCGGACGTTCAGCCTTTTCCAGCAGTTGCAGCACATGATACCCTAAGCGTGTGCCAATCGGCCCGGCTACCGCTCCCGGTTCAAGCGAGAAAGCCACCTGAGCCAGCACGGGTTCGAGCAGTTCGCCCTCTGAGAACCAACCGAGATCGCCGCCCTGATCGCGGGTGCTGATGTCGTTAGACAGGCTGGAGGCCAGCGCGCCGAAATCTTCGCCGCCTTGCAACCGCGACATCACGGCGTTGGCCTCGACTTCGGTGGCGACCAGAATGTGCCGCGCATGAACTTGTTCAACGGTGTCGGCAAGGTTCTGCGTCACGCTGTCGCGCAGTCGGCCCGTGACCAGCGATGAACGCAGCGAGTTCTGAAATTCTTCGGGCGTGAATAAATTAGTCGTCAGCCACGTTTGCCATCGGTCTTCACTGCCAGCCAGCGCGATATTCGATTGAGTTTCGGCTTCGAGTTCAGCATCGGTGACAATGATCTGCTGCGCGACGGCGGCCTGCTCGATGACTTGCTGCTCGATCATCGTGGTCAGCACCGATTCCTCTAGCGCGTCAGGGTTCGAGAAACTGGCTTCTTGCTGGCGACGCGCCAATTCACGTTGAAAGTTTAGCAGCGTAATCCCTTCGCCGTTGACCAGCGCCACAATCGGTGCGCCGCTCTCGTCAGTGGGCAAAACACCTGCTGTCGACGTGCCTTGCTCCGCCGGAGCAGCCTGCTGCATGGGCGCGGCATTATTCACTGTATCGACGCCGCTGCTGCTCGTCGCAGCGCCACCGCCACCGCTGCAACCTGCCAGCAGCCCCGCTAACACAACAGCGACGAAGGTCAGCCGCAGGGATCGCACCGATAGAGTCGAATCATTCACAAATTTTCTCATATGATTATCTGCTGTTTATGTTCACAAGCACAGCGCTAATTATGCTATCCCAATCGGTATCCGGCAAGTCGAGTAGCTGGCGCTAGGACAACTGTCCTCGTAGGACGCAGCGCAATCGCATGATATTTATATGTAAGTACCTCGCAACCGACCATCAGTACGGTATGATTTTGGACTTCGCAGTGTTAAAATAAAGTTGTTAATTTCGGCACATCCTAAAAGGAGTCCGCTATGCCCCGATGGGATTCTTTTGCCTCTTTTCTCTCAGAAGCGCAGCGAACCGACAGCGAAACACAGCGTCAGGCATTGGTCGATGACCTGCTGACGGAGCGCCGTGAATGGCCGTGGGTGGAGCGCAATCGGGCGACCTTCGTTCTGAACAAACCCGGCACAGAGCGTGCCGCGCTCAACCTAGATACGATCACCACCGACCCGCCCTTCGACCCGATGACCAATCTCGAAGGCACGACGCTGTGGCATGTGACCCACAATTTCGCCTCTGATGATCTGCTCGATTACATGCTGGCCGTCAATGACCCGATGACACCGCTCGCGCAAGAGAGCAACATCCTAACCCGTGTTTCCCAGTATTGGCAGGCTGATCGCCTCAATCCCGTTCAGATGAACACGGCGCAAATGCCCGTCTCGGTGCTGAGAATGCCCTATGCCCGTCCGTTCCCCGATTGGGCAGCGATGAAAGCCGTTCCGCATGGGCGAGTGTACGAACATTCGCTGGACAGTCATCAACTTGGCTTCCAGAAGCGCAAGCTGTGGGTTTACACCCCCGTTGGCTATGAAAGTTCGGGGCAGGACTACCCGCTGCTGATCCTAGAAGATGGCCAATGGTGCATTGGCCCGCTGCAAATTCCGGCGATTGTCGATGCGCTCATTAAACATCGGCGGATGCAGCCGGTAGTCATCGCCATGATTCAGAGCGCACCCCCAACCGAACGCGCCAAAGAACTCATCAGCAACGCCCGCCATTATGCGTTCTTGCTGACGGAACTTCTGCCGTTCGTGCAGACACGCTACCGGGTGGATTCGACCAAGCTCGGCACGGGCGGTGTTGCATCGGGAGCGATTGCGGCGGCCAACGCGGCACTGCTCAATCCGGCGGTCTTTCACGCCCTGATTATGATTTCGCCACCGATGGGCAAAGGCTCGAACGAGGAGCAGCTTTCCAAATATCCTGAGCGATTTGCCTCAGCCAATTTGCTGCCGCGCCGCATTTTCCACTCTGTTGGGCGTTATGAAACCAAATCGCGCTTTGTGAGACCCGCTCACGCGCTCCGTGATACGCTCTCAGCCCGCTCCAATCTGGACTATAAGTTCGTCGAGATCGCCAGCGGACATGGATTAGTCGCCTTCCGCAGCATCTTCCCCGAAGCGCTGGCGTGGGCCTTCCCCGGCGAGGCGAGGTAACACAAGGTTTGAGGTTAAAGGTACGAGGTTCGAGTAAGTAGGAAATACCACTCGAACCTCGTCTTTCTAACCTCGTACACGATCCCATTGGCCATTGTTTTTCTTTTGTTGCATCCATTTGTTGCCAAATTGAGTGATTCGAAACAAATAGTCTAAATTTGGGTCTTGCTCAAGAACCCCAGCACGAACGCAAAACTCAAATGTCTCATGATTTTTTGCAGTGTGAAGTCCTAGAACTAACTGCAAATTGCGCGCATCGCACCAATCATTGCCTGCATAATCCCAAATAGCCTTCATCAAAGTCTTGCGATAGTAAGTAACTTTGAAAGCCTCATTATTGTCAGTTGACTCTGGATAACGTGGAAAGCGCATTTCATATATCATAGTCATTTGAAAACCCTTCTCAACTGAGGGTATATCTTCTCGAACCTCGAACCTATTTTTTAACTCCTGACTGGCTTCTCATCGGCGGGCGCAACGTG
>JACMMD010000560.1 GCA_014379235.1 Anaerolineae bacterium | reverse complement strand
AGCGCAGATGGCGCAGGCACTATCCTATCTGCATCGGCGCGGCATCATTCACCGCGACATCAAGCCGGATAACGTTCTCGTGGCTGATGGTCAGGTGAAGGTGCTGGACTTCGGTTTAGCGATGGGCCGTGAATACATCGACATGGAAAATACGGACAATACCGTCGGCACGTTGGCCTATATGGCCCCCGAAGTCGTGCTCGGTATGCATGCCAGCGAAGCGGCTGATCTTTACGCGATGGGCATCATCGCCTACGAGTTATTTTCCGGCGCTTTCCCCTATGATGTGACTACCATGCAAGCGATGGTTAACGACATCGTTTACAAACTGCCGGATATGAATGCCCTGCACATCGAGCCAGCATTAGCGCTGACACTGTGGATGCTGCTGGCCAAAGAACCCGATGCCCGCTATCGCAGCGCTGACGAGTTTTTAGCCGCTCTAAGTGATGCCGCCGATTATCACGTCAACTATGAAACGGCGGCCACCCGTGAGAGCTTTTTGCAGGCGGCGCGTTTTGTCGGACGCTCGGCGGAACTTGGACGATTGGCGGCGGCGCTCGGCGCGACACGCTTAGATCAACCGCAGGGCAGCACATGGCTCATCGGCGGCGAAAGCGGTATCGGTAAATCGCGCTTATTGGACGAACTGCGGACGTTGGCGCTGGTCGATGGCGCGTTGGTGCTGCGTGGTCAGGCGGTGGACGAAGGCGGCCAGCCCTATCAACTATGGCGCGACCCGATTCGGCGGCTGGCGCTGACAACGCCCGTCAGCGATCTTGAAGCGGGCATTCTCAATGAGATCGTGCCGGACATCGCCAGCCTGTTAGAGCGCGACATTCCGCGTATCGCGCCGCTGGATAGTCGGGCGCAGTTACAGCGCCTTGCCTCGACAGTCATTGATCTGTTTCGCCGCCAGCGCCAGCCCGTCGTGCTGATTCTTGAGGATTTGCAGTGGATCATCGAGAGCGGCGAACTACTTAAACGTCTGAACCGGGCCGCGTCCACGCTGCCGTTATTGATCGTCGGCAGCTACCGCGACGACGAAAGCCCGGCTCTGCCCGACGAATTACCGGGAATGCGCGTGTTGAAGCTGGAACGACTAGACGCTAAAGGCATCGCTGATCTCAGCGCATCCATGCTTGGCGAGGCCGGACGACTGCCGGAAGTGCTTGAACTGCTGCGCCGCGAAACCGAAGGCAACGTCTTCTTTCTGGTGGAAGTCGTGCGCGCCTTAGCCGAAGAAGCGGGCGGACTGAGCAATGTCGGCTTTATCTCCCTGCCAGAGCGGGTGTTCGCGGGCGGCGTTCAGCAGATCGTTCACCGCCGTCTCAGCCATGTACCAGAGGAAGCCTATCCCTTGTTGAAGCTGGTGGCAGTCGCCGGACGCCAGCTTGATTTGAACGTGCTGCGCGAACTTGCGCCGCGTGTCAATCTCGATGCGTGGCTGCACGCCTGCGCCAACGTCGCCGTGTTGGATGTACAGGATGGACACTGGCGTTTCGCGCATGACAAGCTGCGTGAAGCGGTTATCAACGCGCTCACTGTCGACGAACGCCCCTCGCTGCATCGTCAGGTGGCGCTGGCATATGAACATGCCTACCCCGATGACTTAACCCGCGCCTCGCTGCTGGTGGAACACTGGAGCGAAGCGGGCGACAGCGCCAAAGAACTGTTCTATGCCCAACAAGCGGCGACGGTGGCCGCTGAACTCAACAATTATCCTGATGCGATCACCTTAGCCCAACGTGCGCTGCGCTTGCTGGAAAACACGGGTGAAGCGAACAACACTGCGCTCAAGGTTGATCGCATCAATATGCTGAACTTAGTCGGTGAAGCCCATGAATCGATGGCCAATGCGGCCCTAGCCTATGACCATTATCAATCGAGCCTGATGTTAGCGCGGGCGCTCGATAATCCATACTTGGTGGCTAGAGCGCTGTGCAGATTAGGCCACGCGCTGCGGCCAACCGATTATGAAACAGCGAAAATTTATCTGAAAGAAAGCCTTGCCCTGTTCCGGGCATTGGGCAACCCACCCCTCATTGATGACACACTGTTCGGTTTAGCCTTTATCGCCGCCAATACGGGAAGCCTGCCGCTGTCACGGGACTATATCGAGGAGAGCGTTACACGGGCGCGAGACGAAAAAGACATTCGCCGCTTAGGTGGCGCGCTGTTCCGTGCCAGCATCATCGTCGGCATTCAAGGTGATTTTGAGACGGCCCGGCGCTATGCCGAAGAAAGCCTACAGATAGCACGTCCCATCGGCAACCGTGCGGGTTCAGCGCGTTCGCTCTATGGGATCGGTTGGGCGGCGGAACAGCAGCATGATTGGGATACAGCCGCAGCCGCCCATGAAGAATGCCTGATGCTGTCCCGACAAACCAACGACCCTTTTCTGATGTGCGCTTCAATGCGCGGCTTAGGCAATGTGGCCCGTGAGCGGCAGCAGTGGCAGCAAGCGTTAGCCTATTACGAGGAAGGCACGCGCCTTTCCGAAGAAACTGGCAACCCGCGCAACGTCGCCGATAATGCAATTCAAACGGCGGTGCTGTACCTACGCGTGAACGATCTCGATCAAGCGCGTCATCACCTACTTCAAGCGCTGCGAATCGCCTTGAGCATGAATGATAGCATTATGCGGTATGAGGCCATCAGTGTTTTTGCGCGGCTGTATGTGGCCGTTGGCGCTTACAGCGACAGCGCCGAACTGCTGGCGCTGTTAGAAAATCAACCGGGTGCGCCGGAATATGCGCTGCAAGCGCTGGCTGACGTGCGCGCCGAACTTGCGAACGCGCTGCCAGCCCATGAATTTGAGGCGGCACGAGTGCGCGGTGCTTCGCTGGATATTAGCAAAGTGGCGGCGAGCTTGGCGACGGAATCGTGAGTTTGGAAGCAGCCAAGTTGATCGCCAGCCGTTATCAAATCATCGACCAGCTTGGCGCGGGCGGCATGGGCGCAGTCTACCGCGCCTTTGACCGTCTCACGCGCACCGTAGTGGCCCTTAAGCGCGTCACCATTCCCGGCGAACAGCTTACGTTCGCGTCCAAAAGCACAGGCAGCGATTATCGTCTCAACCTCGCCCGCGAGTTTCAAACGCTGGCCTCGCTGCGACATCCGCATATCATCAGCGTGTTGGACTACGGCTTTGACGATGAGCGCCAGCCGTATTTCACGATGGAGCTGCTGCAAGAGAAAGAAAATATCATCGCGGCGGGGCAGGGCCAGCCGCTTGAGCGCAAGATCAGACTGCTGGCGCAGATGGCGCAAGCGTTGGCTTATCTGCATCGGCGCGGCATCATCCACCGTGACCTCAAGCCGGATAATGTGCTGGTGTCTGACGGTCAGGTGAAGCTGCTGGATTTCGGTTTGGCGATGGGCCGTGAATTTATCACCGACACCGAAAACCCCGCCGGAACGCTGGCTTACATGGCCCCGGAAGTCGTGCTTGGCAAACCGGCCACCGAAGCTGCCGACCTATACGCGCTCGGCCTCATCGCCTACGAGTTGTTCTCCGGCGCTTTCCCCTATGACTTGACCAACATGCACCAACTGGTCAACGAGATCATCACTAAACTGCCGGACGTGAGCGAGTTGGACATCGATCCGACGCTGGCGCTGACGCTGTGGATGCTGTTGGCCAAAGACCCCGATGCACGCTACGCCAGCGCTGACGACTATTTGCGCGCCATCAGGACGACCACCGACGACCACATTACGCAGGAAACGCCCGCCACCCGCGAGAGCTTTTTGCAGGCGGCGCGTTTTGTCGGGCGTTCGGCGGAACTCGGACGCTTGTCAACGGCACTGGCCGCGACGTGGCAGGGACAAGGCAGCGCGTGGCTGATCGGCGGCGAAAGCGGCGTCGGCAAATCACGCCTATTGGACGAACTGCGAACGCTGGCGATGGTCGATGGCGCGTTGGTGCTGCGCGGTCAGGCAGTGGCCGAAGGCGGTTTACCCTATCACCTGTGGCGCGAACCTGTGCGGCGGCTGGTGCTGTCCACACCCATCAGCGATTTCGAAGCGGGCATCCTGCGCGAGATCGTGCCCGATCTTGGCGATTTGTTGGCGCGTCCCATGACTGCTGCCCCGCTGCTCGACAGCAGGGCGCAGCAGCAGCGTTTGGCGCTGACCATCACCGAACTTTTTCGCAGACAGCGCCTGCCTATCGCGCTGTTTTTGGAAGATTTGCAGTGGGTCAGCGAAAGCGCCGAACCGCTCAAACAGTTGAACCGTATTGCTGTGGATTTACCGCTGCTGCTGGTCGCCAGCTACCGTGACGACGAACGCCCGACTTTGCCCGACGACCTTGCGGACATGAATCTGCTGAAGCTCGAACGGCTTGACGAGCGCGACATCGCGGAACTCAGCGAGTCGATGCTTGGCGAGGCCGGACGTCAGCCCGACGTATTGGATTTACTGCGCCGCGAAACCGAAGGCAACGTTTTCTTTCTGGTCGAAGTCGTTCGGGCACTGGCCGAAGAAGCGGGCAGCCTAGCTGCTGTCGGTCAGGTGACGCTGCCGGAGCGCGTATTCGCGGGCGGCATTCAGCAGATCGTCCGGCGGCGCTTAAGCCGTGTGCCGGACAGCGCCTACTCGCTGTTGAAGCTGGCAGCAGTGGCCGGACGCGAACTCGACCTCGATGTGCTGCATCATATCGAGCCGAACACAGCGCTCCAAAACTGGTTGATCGCTTGCAGCAACGTCGCAGTGTTGGACGTGCAAGATGGACGCTGGCGGTTCGCGCATGACAAGCTGCGCGAAACGCTGCTCGACGACTTCGACGACGACGAACGGATTCGCCTTCATCAGCAAGCCGCGCAAGCGATTGAGGCGGTTTACCCCGATAATCGAGAGCGGGCAGCGGTGTTGATGGAACACTGGCACGCTGCGGGCAATCGAGAAAAAGAGATGTATTACGCCCAACAAGCGGCGACGCTCGCCGTCGAGGTGAGCAATATGCGTGAGGCGGTTACACTGGCCGAACGAGCATTGGCGCTGCTCGCAGATTCCGCTCCCGATGATAGGGACACGCTGGCCATCGAAAGTATGCTGTACGTCGCTGGCATCGCTTATGAAGGCTTGAGCGATATGTCAGCGGCGACGACCTGTTTTCAGTCCTGCCTTACGCTGGCACAGGAACGCGGCGACCTAAACGCCATCTCGAAAGTGCTATGCAAGCTCGGCGATATCGCT
>JACMMD010000559.1 GCA_014379235.1 Anaerolineae bacterium | reverse complement strand
GCCGTGACCAGCAGCGCTTCGCCTTCGGTGACGACAATGGTATGCTCGAAATTAGCCACCGCCGCGCCATCGTCGGTCTTGAGCGTCCAGCCATCGTCGGCTTGAAAGATGTCGCCCGCGCCGAGCGTGATGTGTGGCTCGACGGCCAGCACCATCCCGTTGCGTAACGGCTGACGAAAGCGCTTGAGGTAAATGTTGGGCACGCTCGGTTCTTCGTGAATAGTGCGCCCGACACCGTGACCGTTCAACTGGTGAACGACGTTCAGCCCTTTGTGGCGGCGAACTTCATCCTCAACAGCGCGGCCAATCGCGTTGAGCGGCTGACCAGCCTTGGCCGCGCCAATCGCCCGTTTGAGCGCCTTTTCCGCACAATCGACAAGGCGTTTCTTTTCGGCTGATACTCCCGGCATGGGCACGGTCACGCAAGCATCGGCCATATAGCCACCAAGTTCCGCCGTCAGGTCGATTTTTACGAGGTCGCCGTCTTGGATGACGCGCTTACCGGGGATGCCGTGCGCGGCTTCATCGTTCAGACTGATGCAGGCCGCGCCGGGAAACTTGTAGACTTTGCGCGGCGAAGGGGTCGCGCCCGAACGAGCGAGAATCGCCTCGCACAGCGCATCGAGTTCAGCGGTGGTCATGCCGGGGTGAACCGCCGCCTTAAGTTCTTGCAGTGTTAGCCCGACGACGCGCCCGATTCGCATCAGTCCAATCAGGTCTTGTTGAGATTTTACGGTCATCAGATTTGCTCCTTGATAGCGCGCATTATATCATCGTTGGCTCACCCGCTAAGGCATAATCAACCGCGCTGACGGCGTGAATCGTCGTCGTGTCGAACGAGGGTACGGGCACGTCTTCTGGCTGAATCAGCAGCATGATCTCTGTGCAGCCGAGAATGATGCACTCTGCGCCGCGCTCGATCAGGCTGGCGATGACCTGCTGATAGGCTTGGCGCGACTCGTCTTTGACAACGCCAAGCACCAGCTCCTGATAGATGATGTCATGCACGATGCGGCGTTCGTCGTCGTCCGGCACCAGCACATCGAGGCCGTACTTGCTCACCAGCCGCCCTTTGTAAAATTCCTGCTCCATCGTGAAGCCTGTTCCCAGCAGCCCGACACGGTTGAACCCCGCCGCTTTGATCTGTTCGGCGGTAGGGTCTGCGATGTGCAGCAATGGGATACGAACTGCCGCCTGAATCGCGTCCGCGACCTTGTGCATGGTATTGGTACACAGCACGATGAAATCTGCGCCGCCGCGTTCGAGCCGTTGGGCCCCAGCCGCCAAAACACGCCCCGCCTCGTCCCATTGGCCAGCGGCCTGCATATGTTCGATGTCGGCAAAGTCTACGGAATACATCAAACACTGCGCCGAGTGCAGCCCGCCGAGCCGCGTTTTGACCGTTTCATTGACGATGCGGTAATACTCCAGCGACGATTCCCAACTCATGCCGCCAATTAGTCCGATGGTTTTCATTAAACGCTAACCTCATCCATGCAACAACCATGCCCGTTTGTAGACTATATTATGACAACACGTCCAGCAAGTCCGCCGCATTCCATTCCATGCGTTTACATTGAAAGCAGTTTATTGCTATGTTGAGAGACATCGAATTCGACATCAACCGCCTTATTCTAAACGAAGAGCTAAGGACACCGCCGTTCTATGTGAACCGCACTCTTGCCCTGCGAGACGCACTGGGTGATAAGGAAGTGCCGCCGGGAACATCGGTGTTATTGATCGAGCGCGACAATCTTGCGTTAGTCTTCGTCACGGTTGAAATGGTGTTTCACCGTGTCGCGCAGATCGAAATAGCGGGCGAACTACTGCTGGTATCGTTTTGTGGCATCTGCAATGGGGGCATGTGTTTCTCGCCCGTTATCGATGGTCAAGCCTATCACTTTTCCGAACACGGTTTATACAACGCCATGACCATACTCGGCGATGAGGAAACCGGCTCGTATTGGGATCACATCACCGGTAAATGTGTGCATGGGCCGCTGCAAGGGAAAGAACTCACCCACGTCGCCCCACTGCGGCATTCCACCGCCGAACAGGTCTTCGCTACTCATCCTGATGCCCGGATCGCCCTTGCCCGTTTGTCGTCAGGGATCATGTCGGTAATCGAGAAATGGGATTCCCAGCGTACTGCGCCAGAGCCGAAATTCCCGGTTGATGTGTTTGGCTCAATCAGCACGGAAGATTCCCGGCTGCCACG
>JACMMD010000558.1 GCA_014379235.1 Anaerolineae bacterium | reverse complement strand
TTTCGTGCGGGATTTGCGCCCATGTGGTTTCTAAACAATCGAGCAGATAATCGCTGGTATTCGGCGCGGGATACAAGCGCACCAGCCAATTCAGGACACGGCTGCAAATCGCAGGATAACGCAGTTTCAGAACGAGTTCGGGCTGGTCGCCGGTGGCATCCAACGGATGCTGCCAGCTATAGGTGTCGTAAATGTACGCTTCGTACTGTGCGCGAACAAGTTCCAGACCGTCGTCGTCCAGCAGGTCGCCAGAGCGCGATTCGACCCACTGTTCCCATACCTCGCGCAGTGGCAGGCGCGTTAGCTCCTCGTCAATCGGCGTGTTGAAATGCGAAAATGCAAACGTATAGGCAGCGTTGCCCAACAGCGTTTCCTGATCTTCGCCCTGCCACGTCTTGACGGTTATCGGCGTGGCGCGGTGTTCATGAATCAGTTCGTCCAGCGCCACCAGCGTCTTGACCGCCGCTTCAGAAGTCAACTTGACATCTCGCTGACGCGGCGGCGTTGGCTGGCTGCGATTGGCGGGGTTCATCAGGCCTAGCGCATCATCCAGCGTGAGGAGTGATTGCTCCGCGTCGGTGATCGCTTCGACAAAACTTTTCTCCGCGCCAGCGATGTCGGCGTGAACCTGTGCGTAACGTTCGGCGCGGGCACGACATTCAGTTACCGCTCGCCCCTGCTTATGGAGCAGTAGCAGCAGTTCCAAGCCCGCCAAACGCTGCTCGATTTTGCGCGATTCGGTGAGGCGGTCTGCACTGCTAAGCGCGTCGGCGTCGCCCTGCTTGGTCAACAGCGACAGAACGCCGCGCCGCAGGTCATCGGCTTTGCGCGTTAGCAGCCCTTCGAGGAACAGCGACTCCTGCGGCTCGACGCTGAGGTTTTGCTCCGCGAACAGCTTAATCATCTCGCCGCGCACATACGTATCGCGGTCTGCGATGAGTTTGACCAGCACATCGCGCACTTCGGGGTCTTGCAGACCGATCTCCGACAGTTTTTGGGCTGCTTGTGCGCGCGCGTAAGAACTCAAATCGGTTAGAGAGGGGATGAGCCGCTTGGGCGAACGTTCACCGAGCGCGGCCCACATTAAATTTGCGATGACGTGGCGCTCACTTGTCACCGAAACCCACGGCCAGATGAGTGGCTCTAGGGCTTTGCGCTCTTTGGACATCCGCGCCAGCAGCCTTTCAGCCACTTCAAACAACCCGCTTTTTCCGAGCGTGTCGTCATAGCTGCCGTGATAACCATAGAGGTGATTGTACGACGGTAGTCCTCTGGGAGCGCTCAGGGCAACACGCAAGTCAGGATCGTCCATCGCTTTCAAGAGCGCGGGTAGGGCTTCGCTCAGGCCGAGATTGACCAGCAGAGTCACCGCCCCGAAACGCCGCTCAACATCAGCGTCATCGAGCAGGGGTTCAGCAGCGGCCATCGCGGCAAAGGCATCCTCAAAGCCGATGGCCCACAACGCCTCATACACCGCCTCACCATTACCCGTTCGCAGCGCTTGGTCACGCGCATCGGCGCTTTCGAGCAGCGTCAGGATTTGCGTCAGCGTGGCGTTGATGACGCGCACACTCTCCGAGTCCCATGCGTAGCCCAACCAAGTATCCAGCGCCCGTGTGACCGCGCTAAAGCGCACGAGTTCGTGGTCGATAATCAAGCGCAGTATGCGCCGAAATGCTTCGGGATGCGCTTCGTCAATCGATTCAAGGATGGTCTGGCGCAAGCCTTCTTCACGCTGCGCGGCCAGCAGCATCTTTTCGATGAAGTCCCAACCATCGGGGCGCGAAGCGTTCAACAGGGCACGGGTGATGTGGCGGCCCATCACGCCGATTTCATGCTCACCCCGCGCCGACGCCAGCAAAATTTGAAAAACCTGTTCGCCCGTCTCGCCGCCAGCGTCGATGACCGCCGCGAACAATTGGCCGAGTGTATCCGTTGAATAGATCATATATCCGGCATACTGCGCGAACCACAGAATATCCTCGTCGTACCAATCCATCGAACGCGCCAGCGCGACGAACATAGCGCTTTGCGCGTTGGCGTACAGGTCACTATGTCCCGGAGCATGAAACGCCTTGCGCTTATAACCCCGTTGATAAGGTTGCTTGGGGATAAGCTGCCACAACTCCTCAATATGCTTGGCGATCTTGGGCAGAAACG
>JACMMD010000557.1 GCA_014379235.1 Anaerolineae bacterium | reverse complement strand
TTCGGGCGCGGGATGCCAGCTTGGCGGGCCTTGCTCGGTCAGCAAACCCATGCCCAGCGCCGAGGCGTTGATGATGCCGACGTTGAGCTTCCGACTTTTAGCTGACGAAATGAATCCCGTGAGCGTGGTATCGTAAAGTGTATAGTGGCAGTAGGAGAGAATGGTGTCTAAATCGGCACGTTCGCTCACGTCGTGGAATATCTTCATCGGCAGCCCGCTGATGCCGATGAAGCGCGCTTTGCCTGCGGCTTGCAACTCTCGCAGCGCGGGTAACGTCTCATGAATGATCTGATCGAGCGAACCGTATTCGATGTCGTGGCATAGGATGATGTCAGCATAATCGGTGCTGAGGCGGGCAAGGCTTTCATCGACGCTGGCCGTCACACGGGCGGCGGAGAAGTCGAATTCGGTATCGCCATATCGCCCGACTTTGGTGGAAAGCACGTACTTATCGCGGGAGATTCCTAACAACGTTTTCCCAAGCACCGTTTCCGCTTTGGTGAGGCCGTAAAATGGCGAAACGTCGAAATAATTGATGCCGAGATCAATCGCGGTATGCACGGCGCGGACGGCTTCGGCATCGTCAATCGCACCGAACACGCCGCCAAAGGGTGACGCGCCGAAACCAAGCGTTGAAACTTGCAAACCCGTACTGCCTAAGTAGCGGTATTCCATTGAGGGAGAATTCCTTAAAACGATCTAACGTCTAGCGAGCGTTGGGAATGTAGCGGATGCGCGTTGGTTTTACAACTAGAACCGCCGCAAAAATCAATTGTATGATTTAATCTATCTGTAGTGGCTTCGTAATCCATAAGGAAATACCATGACCAACCACGCAACCGCACCGTTTCATCGCCGCTCTAGTATCCTGATAATGATTTTGCTTGGATTTCTGCTATCACTGACGTGGAACGTTTCCGCGCAAAAGGGCGAGTCTGTGCCCGCCGATCAAATCGATGGTGATATTGCGGCCAAGTGGATGGACGAGCTTTATCGTCTGGTGCAGGCCGAAACCATAAATGCGCCGGCTGCCTCGCGCATTTATGGCTATGCGGGCGTAGCCCTTTACGAATCCGTTGTGAACGGGATGCCCGGTAACTATTCGCTGGCCGGACAGGTACAGGATCTGCCGGATATGCCACTGCCACAAGATATGCGCGTTTACGACTGGCCCAGTGTGGCCAACGGCACGATGTCAACGGTGATCGAAGGGTTGTTCGATGACCCATCAGAGGAAACTGTCGCTGCTATCGCGGCGCTGCGCGAGGAACAAAGCGAAGCGCGTACCGCTGATGTTGGCAGTGAGGTTGTCGAACGTTCGGTAGCTTACGGCGACGAACTCGCGGCAGCGCTGCTCGCATGGATTGCCGCAGACGGCTATGCGGATAATCTTGGCCGCGAGTACGAACTGCCAACCGGCGACCCATCGCTGTATGTGCGGACGACAGACGGCGCGCCGTTGATCGGGGCATATTGGGGAGAACTGCGCCCGTTGGGTCTCTCATATGCGGAAGTGTGCAACGTCCCATTGAATGTGCCTTTCAGCGAAGACTCCGATTCAACGTTCTATGCACAGGCAGATGAAGTCCGCGAAGTCGGGGATAACCTGACCACCGAGCAAGAAGACATCGCGCGCTTCTGGCTGGATACTCCCGGCCAAACGGGCGCGCCTGCCGGGCATTGGGTGTCCATCGAGAACCAGTTGGTCGAACAGCTTGACCTCAACTTACAGCAGGCCGCCGGGATGTACTCGCTAGTTGGTATGGCGCTGGCTGACTCGTTCATCTCGATCTGGGCGCTCAAGTATGAAGTGCTGCTGCTGCGCCCCGAAACCTATATCCGCGCATACATCAGCCGCAGTTGGCAGCCCTATATTCAAACGCCGCCTTTCCCAGAATATCCATCGGGGCATTCGGGCACGTCGGCTGCCGCCGCCGAAATTTTAACGTCGCTGTTCGGCGCAGTCGCGTTCACCGATAGAACGCACATCATCTACGATCACGAACCGCTTCAACGCTCTTTCACATCCTTCGAGGCAGCGGCTTCTGAGGCGGCGATTTCGCGCATGTATGGCGGTATTCATTACCGCGCCGCCATTGAAAACGGGATGCGACAGGGGCGCTGCATCGGTCAGCAGATCCTTCAGAATGTTCAG
>JACMMD010000556.1 GCA_014379235.1 Anaerolineae bacterium | reverse complement strand
ATGCTCGCACATCGAGCGTTGTACCGTGTCCAACCCTCTTTACTGTCCATTCGACGTTCAAATTCGACGTTGAAGCGAATTCGATGTACGGGCGAATGCTGCGCGACGCCGCGTGGGTCAACACGGTGTCGAAAGCAATGCTCGATGATCTCCATCGAGAAGTGCCGGAAGTCGTGCCACGTTCCAGCGTGGTACTCAATTGCCTACCGCTGCCCGATCAGCAGCCCATTGCGCCGCGTTTTGATCCGCCGATATTGCTGTGTATGGGCCGCGTGGTTGAGGATAAAGGCTTCGATGTCGCGCTCGATGCCTTTGCCGAACTACTCGTCGATTTTCCGTCAGCGCGATTGGTGCTGGCTGGCGATGGCGGCGTACTCCCTGACTTGAAAGCACAGGCGCAGCGGCTCGGCATTTTCGACAAGGTAGATTGGCCCGGCTGGGTTGACCCCGAAAGTATTCCGCAGCTTATCAGCGATGCATCACTGGTTTTGATGCCCTCACGCTGGCGAGAACCGTTCGGTTTGGTCGCGCTGCAAGCGGCACAAATGGCCCGCCCGATTGTGGCCAGCCGCGTCGGTGGTATCCCTGAGATTGTCATTGATGGCCAGACCGGCCTTTTGGTTGAACCGGATGACAGTCACGCTTTAGCCAGTGCGGCAGCGTCCCTCATCCGCGATCCGGCAGCCGCAGAACGCATAGGCAGCGCTGGCCGTGCCCGTGCCGAAAGTGTCTTTTCGTTCGAACGCATGGTGGACGAATACGAAAATCTCTACCGCCAACTCACGCAGGAGCAGCCATGACGCCCCAACTCAACCTGTTCTGGGAAGGCACACAGCTTGCCTATCATTCGTTTGCGCGCATCAACCGTGCCTTGAGCTTGAGTCTCATCGCGTCCGGCGTGGTAAATATGACGCTCGTGCCCTACGAGCCGGACGAGTTCGCAGCGGAGAACAATCGAGATTATGAAATGCTGCGCTCTCATGACCTGCGAACCAAAGGCTTTCAAGCTCTAAGTCAAGGCGACCTACCCGGCGCTTGGGTACGCCACGTATTCCCGCCGCGCTCTAATCGCCCGCCGAAAGGGATTAAGTGGGCGGCGATACAGCCTTGGGAATACTCCGTCATGCCGACCATTTACGCCGATGCCTTACGCCACGCCGACGAAGTGTGGACACCATCGAATTTTTCACGCGCTGCGCTGCTGCGTTCTAGCGTGGAAAATGTCCATGTAATCCCTTGGGGAGTAGACAGCGCCTTCTTTTCGCCTTTTGGTGAGACAGCGCCGCTGCCGACGACAAAGCGCTTTAAGTTTCTATTCGTCGGCGGCACGATCTATCGCAAAGGCATCGACGTACTGCTCGAAAGTTTCTGCCGCGCCTTCACCGCCGCCGATGACGTTTGCCTTGTGATTAAAGACGCAGGCGGTTCGCTGTATAAAGGGCAAACATCCGCGCAGTTGGTTCAGCAGTGGCAGTCACAAACTAACACGCCGGAGATCGTCTACCTCGATCAGTCGCTCACCGATGCCGAACTCGGCGCGCTGTACCGAGCATGTGACGTGTTTGTCTCGCCCTATCGCGGCGAGGGTTTTTCGCTGCCCACACTCGAATCGCTGGCTTGCGGGCTGCCTGTGATCGTCACTGGT